>JBOHRZ010000059.1:0-11227 GCA_050732975.1 Gemmatimonadales bacterium | reverse complement strand
GATGATCCGCAGCGTGCCGGTGCGTGTGGTGCTCTTGCGCAGCTCGGCCGAGACGCGCTCGGCGTCCTCGAAGGTGACGCTCACGCTGCGCGCCTCGCCGACCAGCTCGTTGGAGACCCGTTCCAGCTCGTGAAGCTGCTCCGCCGTGCCGCTTGCGACGTCGAACTCGATAGTCGAATGCCTGTCGCCGAAGTGGACGCTGACCGTTTCCCAGTGAAAGCGTTCCGCCGCGACAGCGGAGATGAGGTGTTGCGCGGTGTGCTGCTGCATGTGATCGCGCCGGCGGGCAGCGTCGACCCTGCCGTGCACCGGGCCGAGCTCGATCGGAGCGTTGACCACGTGCACCACGCCGACGTCGGCGTCGATCACGTCGACGACCTGCGCGCCGGCGAGAGTTCCGGTATCGTGCGGCTGCCCGCCGGACGTGGGGTAGAACGCGGTTCGGTCGAGAACGACATGCCGCGCGTCACCGGCGTGCTCGATCGCCATGGCGTCGAACTCAAGCAGCTCGGAGTCGCGGTAATAGAGGCGCTCGGTCACAGCAGCTCCACGGTGTCGCCGACGTGCAGCATGCCGGTACCGCGGGGCACGATATTCTGCCCGAAGACGGCACCGAGTCCCGCTACCGTGCGGAAGCTCCCGAGGGTGCGGAGCGGCTCCTGTTCGGGATGCCGCGCACCGCTGGACTGGTCGGTGGTGGTCACCGAACATCGGGCGCACGGCTTGACTGCATCACAGATGATTTCGCCGATCCGGAGTGCGTTCCAGGCGTCTTCGCTCCACGCCGCGGCGCCGCTTACCACGACGCTGGGCCGGAAGCGGGCCATCGGCACCGGCTCGGCAAGGCGGGAGTTGAGATCGTCGAGCGACTCGGCGAGTGTCGCCATGATCGGATAGCCGTCGGTGAAGGCAGTTTCCGCGTCGGCCCGGGGCGAATAGTCCGGATCGACGGGATTACGTGCCCGCGGTCCGAAATACACCAATCGGGACGGCTCCCCGACCGCGCGGCTGAACCACTCGGCGGCACAGTCGCCTTGATCGGCGGCGATGATGCCGTCACGTGCCCAGACCGAGACTGGTCGCGGCTCTCCCGCCGGATTGACGGTCAGTTCGAACGCGGCGCAGCCCGGAGCGGTCACCCGGATTGCCTCGACGTCGATCACGGGATGCACGGTGGCAAGCCGGGGGATTTCACGTTGCGACAGGAAGCGGCCATCGCCGTCGACCAGCATCAGCCGACGGTCGCCGACCAGGCCGAGCCGGTCGACGGACACTCTGTCGACCGCCGTCGCCTGGCACCCCTTGATCGGATGGATGTTAAGGGCGGCGATGTGCATTGGAGTGAAGTTAGCCATCTTTGGGTAACACCTTCATCAGGATCCCGATGCGCTTCACTGCCCTCTTCGCCGGCGTGATCGCTGCTGTTCCGCTCCCGGCGCAGCTGCCCGCGACACTCACACTGATGCCGGTCCCGGCGTCGTTGACGGTGACTGACGCGCGGCTCCGGATCGACAGCACGCTCACCGTCGGAATCACCGGCTATCGCGACGCGAGGCTGGAGCGCGGAATCACCCGGGCTGTGGCTCGGCTGGAGGGGCGGCTGGGCACTCCGCTGACCAGGACGTACACCGGGAATAGCGACGCCACGGTGGAGATCCGGGTCGCCGGGCGCGGATTCGCCGTGCCCGACCTCGACGAGGACGAGTCCTACCAGCTCTCGGTTACCGAGCGCCAGGCCAGGCTTACGGCGCCGACAGTAGTGGGCGCGCTTCGAGGGCTCGAGACGCTGCTGCAACTCCAGGACGCCGACGCCGCTGGGCTCTTCTTGCAGGGCGCGGAGATCAAGGACGCGCCGCGGTTCCGCTGGCGCGGCCTGCTGCTCGATGTGTCGCGACACTTCGAGCCGGTCGAGGTGATCGAGCGCACCCTCGACGGGATGGCGATGGTCAAGATGAACGTCTTCCATTGGCACCTGGCCGACGACCAGGGATTCCGGGTCGAAAGCCGCAAGTATCCGCGCTTGCAGGAGCTGGGCAGCGACTCGGCGTTCTACACCCAGGACCAGATCCGCGACGTGGTGGCGTACGCGACCGATCGCGGCATCCGGGTGATTCCCGAATTCGACGTGCCAGGGCACTCGAGCTCGTGGTTCCCGGGATATCCCGAACTGGCCAGCGGCCCGCCTCCGTACCAGATCGAGCGGACCTGGGGCGTCTTCGTACCGACGATGGATCCCACGAAGGCGTCCACCTATCGATTCCTTGACGGGTTCGTCGGCGAAATCGGCGCATTGTTCCCCGATCATTACTGGCACATCGGCGGCGACGAAGTGAATCCGACCGCGTGGCGGCAGGACGCGTCGATCCAGGAGTGGATGCGGAAGCATCACATCGCGAACGAAGCCGCGCTGCAGACGGCATTCAACAAGCGGCTTTTCGAAATTCTGCGGCAACACGGAAAGACCCCGGTCGGATGGGACGAGATCTTTCAGCCCGATCTTCCCACGGCCGCGGTGATCCAGTCGTGGCGGAGTTCCGACGCGCTGGCCGCATCGGCGAAGGCGGGGTTTCACGGCATCCTGTCGGCGCCGTATTACATCGACCATCAAAAGACGACTGCTGAATTCTACGCGGCTGATCCGCTGCCGGCGAACAGCGACCTCACGCCGGAGCAGCAGCAGCTGGTGCTGGGGGGCGAAGCGTGCATGTGGGGCGAGTACATCACGCCGCAGACGGTTGATTCGCGGATCTGGCCGCGTCTCGCGGCGATCGCCGAACGATTCTGGTCGCCGGCCTCGGTCAACGATGTCGACGACATGTACCGCCGCCTCGCGGTCACCTCGCGGCGGCTCGAAGAGCTGGGGCTTCGCCACGGCGACCACACCATGCGGATGGCGCGGCTGGTGGCCGGCGACTCGGCGGCGTTGTTCGAGTCGCTGCTCGACTTTGCGCGACCGCTCGATTTCGGCGGCAGCGGGCCGAATCAGTTCTACCCCCATACCCGGATGATCGACGCGGCCGTCGCCGACCCGCCGGCGACCTGGGACATGGCCGGCCTGGCCCGCAGAGCCATTGCGGGGGATGCGACGGCGATCGCGACGCTGCGGTCGGAATTCGACCGGATGGCGGGTTTCGAATCACGGCTCGTGGGCTTGCCGGTTCCCGCCGCGGCCGAGGCCGCGCCGGTGGCACGGGTACTCAGCCAGCTCGGCCGGGTGGGCAACGAAGCGCTCAATTTCTCGCGGCGGAAATCCGCACCGGATACCGCGTGGATCATCAGGGCCGATTCGGTCCTGGCTGCGGCGCAGCCGCGCCACCCGATCGGCACGTTGCGGCCCGTCGGTGTGGACGCAGTCCGCCTGCTGGTCTCGGCTGCGGAGGCCCTTCCGTCGCCCCGCCGAACGCCGTAGCGTTCGCCGCAGGTCGTCTTCGTCACGGATGAGGTAGCGATGTCGAAAGGAATTTGGCCGTTGCTGGTGCTGCTGCTGGCAGCATGCGGCCGCGGCAGTCAGGAATATCAGGGACCCAACGCTCTACCGGTGGACACCATGCGCGCCAAGGGGTGGATCACGCTGTTCGACGGCCGTACGCTGACGGGATGGCACGACTATCAGCAGGCCCTCGGTGTTACAACCGGATGGACAGTCGACAGCGGCACGATCCGGACCGATGGTGACGCGGCCGACCTGGTGAGCGATCAGCAATACGGATCGTTCGAGCTCGACCTGGAATGGAAGGTTGCCCCCGGAGCGAACAGCGGGATCTTCTACTGGGCGAACGAGGGGACCGCGCACATCTACGAGAACGCTCCCGAGATGCAGGTGCTCGACAATGCGGGGCACCCGGACGGCAAGTCGCCGCTCACGGCAGCCGGATCGCTGTACGATCTCTATCCGGCGCCGATTTCGGTGGCGAAGCCCGCGGGCGAGTGGAACCAGGTGCGCATCGTGGCACACGGTTCCAAGGTCGAGCAGTGGCTCAACGGCACCAGGGTCGTCGACGTGAATTTCGACTCGAAGGAGATGCGGGACAGGATCGCGGCGAGCAAGTTCAAGGCGTGGGAGACGTTCGGCAAGTCGCATCGCGGGCACATCGGCCTGCAATCGCACGGTGGTACGGTGTGGTTCCGGAACATCCGGATCAAAGACAAGGACCCCGAGTGAAATCCAATATCGGCCGTCTCTCGTTCATGATGTTCCTGCAGTACGCGGTGTGGGGGGCGTGGCTGCCGCTGGCCGCGCGCTATCTGACCGCACCCACGGGGCAGGGCGGCCTGGGCTTCACCGGGACCCAGATGGGAATCATTCTCGGCCTGGCTGGATCGATCGGCGCCTGCGCGGCGCCGTTCATCGCAGGCCAGTTCGCCGACCGCCATTTCAGCACCGAGCGGTTCCTGGCGGTGCTGCTCGCGATCGGCGGCGTCGTGAAGTGGGTCACCGCGTCGCAAACGTCGTTCGGCGCGTGGTTGATCCTGTCGATCTGCTACAGCATCGTCTACATGCCGACCCTGGCGCTGTCGAATTCGATGGCCTTCGCCAATCTCGCCGATCGCGATCGGGGCTTTCCCAGGGTCCGGGTGTGGGGGACGATCGGCTGGATCGCGGCGAGCTGGATCTTCCCCATGCTGTACCTGCAGACCGGGCTGCACTTCTCGTGGATGCCGCCGTTCCTGTCGGGCCCCGAAGTCGCCAACGTGACGCATCGCCTGGCGGACTCGCTGCGATTCTCCGGCCTGATCTCGTGGGGCTACGCGATCTACTGTCTGACGTTGCCGCACACGCCGCCGAAGCGTCAAGGGGTGGAGAAGCTCGCCTTCGCGAAAGCGTTCCGGCTGCTGCGGATGCCCTCGTTTGCGGTGCTGGTCGCGGCCAGCCTGCCGATCAGCGTGATCCATCAGGTGTACTTCCTCCAGACGCCGCCGTTCTTCTCGCACCTCGGGTTGCTCGATTCGCAGATCGGCCCCGCGATGACCATCGGGCAGTTCAGCGAAGCGGCGCTCATGGCCACACTGGGATTTCTGCTGGTGCGTCTCGGCTTCCGTGCCGTGATTACCATCGGCGCGCTGGCGTATTTCGTCCGGTATTTCATCTGGAGCATGACGGCGCTTCCGGTGAGCGTCCTGGTCGGGAGCCAGATCCTGCACGGACTCTGCTATGCCTGTTTCTTCGCGGGCGCCTTCATTTATACCGACCGGGTGGCGCCCCCCGACGTGCGGCATTCGGCCCAGACGGTGTTCGGCATCCTGATCCTGGGAGGCGGCCCGGTGCTGGGCGGACTGCTTTCGGGATGGCTGCAGGACAGCTACGCTCACACCGCGGCCGGCGTCGACTACGCATTGCTGTGGCGCGTGGTGGCGTTCATCGGTCTCGCGGCCGGGATCTTTTTCTGGTTCGCGTTCCGCGAGCAGAGCGAGCCAACGGAGGAAGCGGCAAACGAGGTCGCGGTCACGGCAGCGGCCTGACGATTCGAAAGCAACCGCCTATGGTGCTGCTCGAGGCCTGCGTCGACACCGTGGAATCGGCGGTCAGCGCTGAGCACGGCGGAGCGGATCGCGTCGAGCTCTGCGCCGACCTGGCCGACGCGGGTACGACGCCGAGCGCCGGCACGCTGCGGCTGGCGTTGGAGCGTCTCACCATCCAGGTATTCCCGATCATCCGTCCGCGCGGCGGCGGATTCGTCTACAGCGAGACCGACATCGCGGTAATGCGCGCCGACCTGAAGGCGGCGGCGGGTAGCGGTTGCGCCGGCGCCGTGGTCGGCGCGCTCAACATTGATGGCGACGTGGCGACGGACGTCGCCGCAACACTCCGCGACGCTGCACCGGGCGTGCAGCTCACCTTCCACCGGGCATTCGACGTCTGTCGTGATCCGCACCAGGCGCTGGAGACGCTGATCCGCATCGGCTTCGACCGGGTGCTGACGTCGGGTCAGGCAGCTACGGCGTGGGAAGGACGGGCGCTGATCGCATCGCTGGTCGGGCAGGCGAACGGCCGGATCACGATTCTTGCCGGGGGCGGCATCGATGAACGTCACATTGCGGATCTGGTGCGAGAGACCGGCGTGACCGAGGTGCACATCCGGGGGACCTCGCCGCGCCGCGACCCGGGACCCGAGATGACCATTCCGTTCCGCAAGGCGCTTGCCGTCGATCAAGGCGAACGGGCCGTGACCGATCCGGCGCGGATCAGGGCATTGCGAGCCCTGGTCTGATCGCGGCCGCGGCCTGATCGAACTGCGACTTCATGGCCCGCTTCGCGGTCGCAAGGCGCGGGTCATGGTCCGGAGCAGCCGCAGCGACGGCCGAACCAGCCGCGATACGGCGGTGTCCCGGGCGCGGATCCGCTGCAGCGCCCGGGATTCGCGACGGAGCGCCGCGCGTTCGGCGGGCGAGATGGGGACGGTGACGGTCGCCGCCGGATCCGGTTCGTGGTCGATCGCTTCGAACGCGGCCTCGAAGTGCCGGTGGAAGTATTCCCGCATCGGCGTCAGCATCTCGCGCTGCTCGGCGGTGCGGTTGGTGTGTCGGATGCGCGTGGGCGGACCAGCTCCGATGGTCGGCGCCAGATTGATCTCCCACAATTGCGGCGTGCCGTCGACGATGCCGTAGTCCGCACGGCCATAGCCCACGTTCGCCATCCGGAAGATGTCGCTCAGCCATTTCCGGTGCGGATTGGCGGTCACGTAGCTGCGATCCTCCTGCATCGTCGCTTCGGTGATGATGCGATCGTCGTCCTTGGTGACCCAGCTCGGACTGACTTCGACGCAGCGCGGAATCACCCGGTCGCCCACGGAATACGCGGCATACTTGCGGTACACTCCGTCGGGCGACGCGGCATCTACATGTTCGACGACCAGCAGGTCCCGGAGGTGGTATCCCCGGAGGACAGCGATCGCCAGCGCGCGCCGCAGTGCCGTCGGCGAGTGAAGCGGCGGAGTCAGTGACCCCGAGTGTTCGTGTTCGCAGCGAACGAAGACGGGATATCGATGCCTCCCGGGTGCGGCAGTGGCGCGGGAGACCCGGAAGCGGTTCTGCCCCGAGTCGAACGCGGCGCGGAGCAAGTCGAATCGCCGCAGCGTCTTGAGCGGATC
This sequence comes from Gemmatimonadales bacterium, assembly GCA_050732975.1. GTDB lineage: Bacteria > Gemmatimonadota > Gemmatimonadetes > Gemmatimonadales > GWC2-71-9 > Palsa-1233. Next base: position 4,139 of record JBOHRZ010000059.1, on the reverse strand, counting down.
GTTGAGCATCCTGGCCCCCGGCGCCGCCTGGAGCATCAGGTCCCGGCACCGCGCCGCGACGTCACGGCCGGTCGGAGTGAGCTGATCCAGCGCAGTGAAGACGCACGATCCGGCAGGCAATTCGGGCCGTTCGAAGAATGCCTCCCAGGCGACGACCCGGAACCTGCTCTGCAGAGCGACGTATTCCGGACGCTGGAGCGTTCCTTCGATGGTGTACATCGATTCCCGCGGCGTAAGGAACACGATCACGCGGCGACCCGGGGTGGGGTGAGATCGGTGGAGTCGTACGCCCGCATCCGTTTGATCACATCAGCAGCCGCCAGGCATCGTCACGCCACCACCGCCGATGCACCTGGCTCGACGAGGTGAGCGGTGCCGGCGGCCGCGAGCCGCAGCCCGGCGAAGCGCGTAACGATGGTGGCAACGCTCATGTCGCCTGTCACGTTCAGCGTAGTCTTGAAAAGGTCGGGAATCGCATCGACGGCGTTGAGCAGCATCAGCCCCTGCAATGGGAGGCCGGCGGCGAGATAGAACGGCAACGTCACCACTGTCCCACCGCTGGGCAGCCCGGGAGTGCCGAAGCTGATGAGCGCGGCGATCGCCACAAACGTCAGCTTGATCCCTGAATCGATCGGTATGCCGTAAAGGTGCGACAGGACGATGACCTTGAGCGGCGAGGAGATGGTCCGGTTGAGCTTGAAGACCGAGACCGAAAGAGGCAGCACGAAGCTCGACACCGACGCCGGGAGACCGATCCGCGATTCACCGCGATCGAGCAGCGACGGCAGCGCCGCGATCGACGACCGGGTCGTGAGCGCCACCACCTGACAGGGCCAGATCGCGGTGACAAAACGTCGAAGCGATATCCTGCCCAGCCAGACGGTGATCGGATAGAGAAGAACGGTGGCGATGATCAGCAGCAGCGAGCAGAGAATCACGAAGTACGCCACACCGCCGGCGACAGCGCTCCCGGCGCTGGTGGCGGCCGCAAACGCCATTGCAAAGACGGCGACCGGCAATACCCGCAGAATCAGAGCCGCGAGTGCCAGCGACGCGTCGGCCACCGCTTGCGCAAGATCCCGCAACAGTTTGCGATGACCCTCGGCGATGCTCCGCGCCGCGACCGCGAACAGGAATGTGGCGACAATGACGGGCAGAACCTCACCGTCAGCCAGTGCGTGAAAGATGTTGCCCGGGATCAGGTTGCCGACCCAGCTGCCGAACGGCGCCGGGGTGGCGGCGCGCGTCGCGGCGTGATCGAGACTGGAGGCCATCGCTGCACGTGTCGTGGGCGCCGCGGGGAACCATCGGATGATGGCGTCGCCGGCGACGATCGTCAGCAGCCCCGCTCCGACGAGAAATACCATGAACCAGAGCAGCGTCAGTCCACCCAACTTGCCGGCCTCTCCCTGCTGCCGGAGGCCGAGTACCGCGACCACGATCAGCGCCACGACCAGCGGCAGCGAAATCATCACCAGCGCGTTGAGCCAGACTCTTCCGAACCAGTCGAAGAACGGCTGCGCCTGAAGCAGCAATCCCCCGGTCCGGTGCGCCACGCTTCCCAGCGCGAAGCCGGCCGTCAGCCCCATGATCGCCGCAACCGCCGCACCAACAGGATGGCGGCGGTAGTCAGTCGTGGAGAAGTCGATGTGCATGCCGGCCTCGTGGTATTTACGCCGCAGTCGGTGGCCCGGACGCATCGGAGATCATGCGATAAGTCATTGTCGGTGGCTGAGTTCCCGCAATGGGACCGGCGGCTGCAACAGTCTCCGGCCAGTCCCGGCAAGAACCAAGCCCGCCCGCACTCGATTACGACCAGCCGGGCAATACGATAACGCCGGCATACCAGTCTGGCGAAGGCCGGTGTGGGGCGCCCCTGACGGAGACCGCGAAACGATCGTTGCGGTGGCGGGCCGAGCGGCCGGTTCGTCATTCCATCTGCACAATATGAAGCGAGGCGAAGTGAGCCGACCGAAAATTCCGGCGACGGGTGGCGGCCTGGCGGTCGCGATGGTGCTCGTCGTGGCCGCCGGATGCGCCCGGCACAAGATCGCAGCCGCGGGCGGTGCGGACGGGACCGACCTTTCCGGGCCGACCATTTCGGCGGCCACCGTGGCCCCGCACACGCCAGGCGATTGGCCGCTCTTCGGGTGGGATGCGACCCGCTCGAACGCGCCGTCGATTCCGATGGGAATCAGCGCCGACAACGTTGGCCGCCTCCGGCGCCAGCGAGTCGTCATCGACGGGACCGTCGACGCTTCGGCGATCTATCTGCGGGACGTGTCGGTGAGCGACAGCGAGCACGATGCCTTTTTCGTCACCACGACGTACGGAAAGACGCTTGCCATCGACGCCAACCATGGCACCGTGCTGTGGGAATACACCCCGGCCAGTTACCAGGCGCTCAAGGGGTCCGCGCAGATCACCACGGCAACGCCGGCGGCGGATCCTGATCGGCGCTTTCTCTACGCCGCGTCGCCCGACGGCGCGATCCAGAAGCTCGCCGTCGCCGACGGCCGCGTGATCTGGCACACCGTGATCACGGAATTGCCGCAACGGGAGAAGATCGCGTCGGCACTCAACCTGACCGAAGGCGGCGTCCTCGCCGTGACCGGGGGATACATCGGCGACGCACCTCCGTATCAGGGCCACGTTGTATTGCTCGATGCCGGGACCGGGTCGGTACTCCATGTCTGGAATTCGCTCTGCAGCGATCAGCGCGAGCTGATCGATCCGTCCACCTGCCGCGAAAGTGACTCTGCCATCTGGGGCCGGGCCGGCGCGGTGGTGGATCCGGTCACCGGCGGCATTTTCGTGGCGACCGGTAACGGACTGTGGGACGGAAGAACCAACTGGGGTGATGCGGTAATCGAACTCGACCCCGACTTGACGCACATCCTCGGCAACTACACGCCCACGAATACCCGACAACTCAATGTCGAGGACGCGGACCTGGGCTCGACGTCACCAGTGCTCCTGGGCAGCGGACTCGTGGCCCAGGGCGGCAAGGACGGCAGGATCCGTCTCCTCGACTGGGCGAAGATGCGCCGGCCGGGACCGCACTTGGGTGGCGAACGCCAGACGGTCTCGACGCCCGGCCGCGATGATCTCTTCACCGCGCCCGCCGTGCTCCATGACAGCGGCACCACCTGGATGTTCGCCGCAGATCGCGCTGGAACAACGGCCTGGATCGTCCGCGATTCGAGCCTTGTCGAGCGATGGCACTACCAGGGCGGTGGCACCAGCCCGGTGGTCGTCGACGGCCTGGTCTTCGTATACGATCCGGCTGGTGCGCTGCGGGTTCATGACGCGAGGACCGGTCGGCGCATCGCGTCGCTCGAGGCCGGCCGCGGCCACTGGAATTCGCCGATCGTCGTCGACCGGCGCGTGGCTCTTCCCGAGGGAAATGCCAATGATCACGCCGAGTCAGGGGTGCTCGATATCTGGCGCCTGCCGTAAAGAAACGTTCATCCGGGGGATCGCCTCTCGGCCTTCGGTCAACCGTGCGGCGTTTCCTCCAGCACGACGGCGGTACCGTAGCAGAGCACTTCGGTCACCCCCGCCATGATCTCGGTGGCATCGTAGCGAATGCCGATCACCGCGTTGGCGCCGACCCCCTGGGCGTGGGCCAGCATGATGTCGAAGGCATTCTCACGGGCCTGTTCGCACAATGTGGTGTAGAGCGTGATGTTGCCGCCGAAGAACATCTGGATGCCGGCGCCGATTTTCCCGATCACCGACCGCGATCGAACCACGATGCCGCGCACGACGCCCAGCGTCTCGACGATGTCGTAGCCCGGCACGTCGAATGTCGTGCTGGTCATCTCATGGTTGATCGGCTGCGTGCCGCGACGACTCATGGTACCCATTTGCCCCTCGCTACCGCGGGAATGAATCCATCCAACCCGCGCGGCGGAAACGCGAGGGTCTTTCCCTGTTCGGCGCTCATGTAAGCCGCCATCAGGATGCGCATGACCTCGACGCCGTCGACCCAGGTGAGCAGCGGCTTCTCCCGGCCGAGAAATGCCTGCACAAAGTGCCGGTCTTCGGCCACGTAGCCATAGGTCGCCGCTTCGTCCGGCACCACCGGCATGAGGCCTATGTCGGCGTTCTGCTTCTCGACCAGGTCTTCGCCGGCA
>JBOHRZ010000058.1:0-11362 GCA_050732975.1 Gemmatimonadales bacterium | reverse complement strand
CTCCGGCACCCCCCCGCAAGCGCGGATCGCGGTGCCGGTCCGGATCGTCGATGCCGATTCGGTGCACGCGATGACCGCGTCGTCACCCTGACGGCGGCGTGCTCCTTGAGGCGGACGGGATCGTCAAGCGCTATCCCGGCGTTGTCGCGCTCGATGGAGTAAGCGTCGCGATCGACGGCGGCGTGATCCACGCCATCGTGGGCGAGAACGGCGCCGGCAAGTCCACCCTGATGAAAGTGCTCTCGGGCGCGGCGCGGCCCGACTCGGGTACGCTGCGCGTTGACGGCGTGCCGGTGGCGTTTGCGTCACCTCGTGACGCGCAGGATCGCGGCATCCGGATGATCCACCAGGAACTTTCGCTGGTGCCCGAGCTCACCGCGGCCGACAATATCGTCCTCGGCGACGAGCCGTCGCATCGGGGAGTGATCGATCGCGCGGCGCAGCGCGAGCGGGCGACCGAGGTGCTGGCGAGACTCGGGCACTCGATCGATCTCGCGATGCCGGTCGCAAGGTTGTCGCTGGCGCAACGGCAGATGACCGAGATCGCCAAGGCGGTGGCTCGTCGTGCCGAAGTGCTCATTCTCGACGAACCGACGGCGATTCTCTCGCAGCACGAGACCGACGCGCTCTTCGCCCTGCTCCGGCAGTTGCGCGGGGAAGGCGTCGCGATTGCATACATCTCGCACCGGATGGATGAAGTCTTCGCCATCGCCGACAGCATCACGGTGTTGCGCGACGGCAACCTGGTCGCGACGGCGGCGAAGGATGCCGTCGACCGTCGCGAGGTGGTGCGGCAGATGGTGGGCCGTGAACTGGCCGAGGGATTCCCGGCTCCGGAGGCGCCTGCGGGCGACGTGGCGCTGGAACTCACGGGCCTCTCCGCGGGGCTGGCGCGCGATGTGTCGTTGACAGTGCGCCGCGGCGAAATCGTGGCTCTGGCGGGGCTGGTAGGCGCCGGGCGCACCGACGTGGCGCGGGCGATTTTCGGTGCGGAACGACCCCGGTCCGGCGCGATGCGGCTCTTCGGCGCCGGCTACGCGCCGCGGTCTCCGCGCGATGCGATCGCGGCGGGCGTCGGGCTCCTTCCGGAGGACCGCAAGGGGCAGGGACTGGTGCTCGGCGCGGCAATTCGCGACAACATCACACTGGCGACGCTCGACGAGGTATCGTCTGGTGGAGTGATCCGCCGCGCCGCCGAGCGCGCCGCCGCGGAGCGCTGGGTCGACGGACTCGCGATCCGGATCGCGTCGTTGCTGAGTCCGGTGAGTTCGCTGTCGGGCGGCAACCAGCAGAAGGTGGTGCTGGCGCGCTGGATGCTGGCCAATTCGCGGTTGCTGCTGTTCGATGAACCGACACGCGGCGTCGATGTCGGGGCCAAGGCGGAGATCTACGCCCTGATGCGCCGGCTCACGGCCGGCGGCGTCGCGATCGTGATGATTTCGTCGGAGCTGCCCGAAGCATTGGGAATGGCGGACCGGGTGATCGTGATGCGCGACGGACGCAGCGTCGCCGACCTGAGCGGTGACGCTGCCACCAGCGAGGAAGTCGCGCGACTGATTCTTGGCGAGCGTGCGGCATGAGCTCGTCGCGCCGTTTCCGGTGGAACGAATACGCGCTGTTCGGGGCTATCGTGGTCCAGGCGGTGATCTTCGCGCTGATTGCGCCGGGATTTCTCTCGCTGCAGAACCTGATCAACATCCTGCTGAGCATCGCGGTCACCGGCGTGCTCGCGGTCGGGATGACGGTGGTGATGATCACCGGCGGGATCGATCTTGGTGTCGGATCGGTCGTGGCACTCTCCGGCGTGCTGGCTGCCATGGTCATCGCGCCGACCCATTCGGCGATCGTGGCGCCGTTGCTCGCGGCACTGGGAGTCGGTGCGGTAATCGGCGTGATCAACGGCTCGCTGGTCGCGTACCTTCGCGTCCCGTCGTTCATCGTGACGCTGGCGATGCTGACCGCCGCGCGCGGGCTGGCATTCCTCGTCTCCGGCGGCCAGAGTCACGGCGATCTGCCCGACGCATTCGGCGTGGTGGGGCGGTCGGTCGTCTTCGGGATTCCGACGCCGGTGATCATCATGGCACTGGTGATGGCGGGGGGATCGTTCCTGCTGCGGCGTACGGTGTACGGCCGGCACGTCTACGCGGTGGGTGGCAACACCGAGGCGGCATGGCTCGCCGGAATCGACACCCGTCGCGTGACATGGCTGGCTTATCTCTTCGATGGTCTGCTGGTCGGGCTCGGCGGCTTGATGCTCGCGTCGCGCCTCGGCGCCGGCGTGCCAAGCGCGGGGGTGCAGTACGAGCTGGACGTGATCGCCGCGTGCGTGGTGGGTGGCACGTCGCTCAACGGCGGGAAGGGAACCATCATCGGGACGCTCACCGGGACGGCGTTCATCGGCATATTGACGAACGGACTCAATCTTGCGAACGTCGATCCGTACGTGCAGAAGATCGCGCTGGGTGTCGTCATCGTGCTGGCGGTCGGCGGCGACAAGCTGGGCCGACGCGGAGAGACGCCGTAGCCGACGAAGGGGCCTGGCGCGACGGGCAGTGCGGCGATGCAGGATTCACTCGATCAGGACAATGACCGGAGGCAGGCAATGGATCGGATCGGCACGGCACGGTGGGAGGGCGACCTCGTCCACGGCAACGGAAATCTCCGGACCGGGAGCGGTGCGCTCACCGCGGCGTATTCATTCGGCACGCGATTCGAGAATGCGCCGGGGACCAACCCCGAAGAACTGATCGCCGCGGCACACGCGGCGTGTTTCTCGATGGCATTCGCGGCCGGCCTGGCGAAGGCGGGTCACGCGCCCCGGAGCGTCGACACCACAGCGACCGTTCGCCTGGAGAAATCGGGCGACGGATTTGCGATCACCGGGATCACGCTCGACACCAAGGTCGATGTGGCCGATCTGGCGAAGGACGAGATCGCCCGCATCGCCGAGGAGACGAAGCGCGGCTGCCCGGTGTCGAAGGCGCTGGCGGCGGTGCCGATCGAGCTCAAGTTGAGTTGAGATGCGATGGGATCCGGACGGAGGGGCGATCGGGGGCGGGGACATACCGCCCCGATCGCCCTTCCGTCCGGATCCTCAACTTCCCATCGCTGGCGCGATCCCTTACCCTTCCCGCCCTATGGGCATCCGCTGGAATGGCAGAGTCGCATCCGCGTTTCGTCGCGGGGTGGCTTCGGTTGCGCTGATCGCGCAGGCGGCGCTGTTGGTCGCGCCCCTGGCGGATGTCCACGATGCGGCGGCGGCGGGGCCGGGAGCGCTCACGGCCGTCAGCGCCGCCGGCGAAATCGGGATCGCTGCCCAGCAGAGTCATGGCCGGGCGCACGATCCGGCAACCTGCCCGGCGTGTATCGCGCAGTCGCTGCACATCAATTTCGAGCGCCCGGTCGCCATGCCGGCCGTCGTGATTGCCCCGGCGGCTCCAATCGACCCTCGCGCCGCGGGGCGTCCGCAGCGCGGCCCACCCGCGACTCATCAATCCCGCGCACCTCCGCTCGCAGTCTGACGCACGTCCGGTAATTCGCCGCCGAGCGTCGGGCGGCGCCGCGTCATCAACCAGCGAGCTGCATGCGTTTCATTCTGGCGGGAGCCGGGCTGGCGATCTTCGCCGGTACGGCCGTGGGACAACAACCTGCGCCTGCGATCGAGCCGACTCATCCGGAATGTGTGGCGCCGGGGGCGCCGGCCGCGCCGTCGGCCCGGGGCCTGGCGACTGATTCGCTCTGCGTCACGCGATCGGCGGCGATCGCCGTGGCGCTGGCGGCAAACCCGCAGATCCAGATCGCGGGGGCCCAGGCACAGCAGGCACGCGCCCGGAAGGTTGAGGGCGTCGCACTTCCCGACCCGCAGTTCACCGCGGAATGGGACTACTCGAAGTGGCCGTTCGGCGCGGGCGGCGGCGTCGACCGGATCCTCGGCGCCGAGCTCACGGTGCCGTTCATCGACAAGTTCCGGCTCAACGGCCGAATCGGCACCGCGGGGATCCGCCAGAGCGAATTCGATTCGATCGCGGTGCGTCAGGCGATCGCTTCGCAGACCGCGCAGACCTACGATTCGCTTCTCGCCGCGCTGCGTCATCGCGCCGACCTGCAGCAGGACGACTCGCTGGCGCGCGACTTCCTGACGAAGACGCAGGCCCGCTTCGACGCCGGCACCGTGCCGCGACTGGACGTGGTCAACGCGCAGGTCGCGGTGGCGCAGTCGGATAACGAACTGATCACCAACGAACGCGACATCGCCAATGCACGGGCATCGCTGGACCGGTTGCTGGGACGCCCGCTCACCGCGCCGGTTGCCACCGCGGACTCACTGGCAGTGCCGGCGGCGCCGCCCGGCGTGGAGCGTCTCGTGGCGATCGCGGCGGCGCATCGCCCCGAGTTGGCCTCGCTGCAGAGTCAAGTGCAGGGTGCGCACGCATCAACCGACCTGGCGCGGGAATTCTGGCTCCCCGACCTGACGGTCGGCGTAAGCCGCGACTACCTCGCGCCGTCACCCGGCTACGTCACCACCGCGATCTCGTTCCCGATTCCGATTCTCTACTGGAATCACAGTCGCGGCGAGATCGCCGAGGCACGCTACTACGAGCAGGAACTCGAGGCGACGTATCGCGATGCCCAGGCCGCCGTCGCGCAGGACGTGCAAGTGGCGTATGCCACGGCCACCGCGGCGTTGCGGCAGGCGATCCTGCTCCGGGATCAACTCCTTCCCGCCGCGGCCCAGGCCTACCGCATCGCGACGGCGAGTTACGGGCTGGGCGGATCCTCAGCGCTGGAAGTGAATGCGGCGCGCTTGGCGCTGGTCGACGCAGAATCGCAATACACCGACGCACTGGCGGCTGCCAGCAGCGCCCGCTGGGATCTCGAGCGCGCGATCGGCACCTCGCTCACGGCGGCGGCATCCGGAGGCAACCCATGACGAACCCGATGCGCCGTGGCACGGTCGCGGCGCTCTTCCTTGCACTGGCGTCGGCGGCGTGCCATCGCGGCGTGCAGACGCCGCCACCACCCGAAGCGACGGCCACCGACAGCTCGGTGACGGTCACGGCGGCGCAACGCGGCCAGATCGCGACCGAACCGGTGGCGCGGCATACGTTCAATCCATCGGTGTACACCACCGGCACGGTGAACTTCGACGGCGACAAGTCGACGCAAGTGATTCCGGCGATCTCCGGCCCGGTGCTGCGCCTGCTGGTGAACCTGGGCGACTCGGTCCACCCTGGCGAGGCACTGGCGCTGGTGTCGTCGCCCGATTTCGCGACGGATGTATCGGGGATGCGCAAGGCGGACGCCGCGTGGCACAACGCGCAACGGATCGAGACGCTCGACGAGAAACTCTTCGCCAACGATGCGCTGGCGCGGACCGACCTCGACCAGGCGAAGAGCGACCTCAGCGCGGCGATCGCCGATCGCGACGCCGCGATCCAGCAACTCTACGCCCTGGGCGTCGATTCGGCATCGGTCGAGGCGCTGCGGGACGGGAAGGAGGCCGCGGGCGGGCAATCCGCGGTGCGAGCACCGATCGGCGGCGTGATCGTGGAGCGGCTGATCACGCCGGGCCAATTGCTTCAGGCGGGCGCGACGCCGGCGTTCACGATCGCCGATCTCTCGACGATGTGGGTGCTGGCCAACGTCTTCGACGGCGATATCGGCGAGGTGCAGAAGGGCGGCACGGCGCTCATTACCACGGACGTGTCGCCGGACACGCTGGTGGGGCGGATCGATTACGTCGCCGCGGTGGTCGACCCGGAGAGCAAGGCCGCGGCGGTGCGGGTCGTGGTTCCCGACCGCGGCGGCGTACTGCGCCAGAACATGCTGGTGCGGCTGGAGATTCGCGGCACCGCGCCGAAGACGGCCATCACCATCCCGGTCGGCGCGGTACTGCGCGACGACGAGGATCTGCCGTTCGTCTATCTCGACGCGGGGAACAATCACTTCCTTCGCCGGCGGATCACACTGGGCGTTCGGTCGGGGGAGAACTACGAAGTCGACGGCGGACTCGCGGCCGGTGATGAGTTGGTGGTACGCGGCGCGTTGTATCTCGACGAGGTGGCGTCGCAGTGACCGAGCCCGAGCCGCTGGCCGTGCCGGTATCGACCGGCAGGCAATCGCTGATCCACCGGATCGTCGCGACGGCGCTGGCACAGCCGCTGCTCATCATCGTTGCGAGTCTCGCGATGGCGGGCGTGGGGATCTGGTCATTTTCGCGCCTCCCGGTCGACGCCTACCCCGATCTCTCGCCGCCGATGGTAGGGATCACGACGCAATGGCCGGGTGAAGCGGCGGAGGAAGTCGAGCGCCTGATCTCGGTGCCGATCGAGACGGAGATGAACGGCACTCCGGGGATCCGGGTACTCCGCTCGCTGTCGTTCTTCGGCCTGTCGGCGGTCGATCTGATCTTCGCCGACGGGACCGATCCGTACTTTGCCCGCCAGCAGGTCTTCGAGCGGCTGGCCGCGGTCGACCTTCCCGATGGCGTGAGCGCGGACGTGGAACCGCTCTTTTCGCCGTCCGGGCTCGTGTATCGCTACGTGCTGGAGAGTCCGGACCGGTCGCCGATGGAACTGAAGACGATCAACGACTGGATTCTGTCGAAGGCGTACAAGTCGGTGCCCGGTGTGGCGGACATGTCGGGCTTCGGCGGGCCAACGATGCAATACCAGGTGCTGCTCGACCCCACCAGGCTGGCCGGCGCGGGCCTGGGCGTTTCCGATGTCGTCGAGGCGCTGGGAAACAACAACGGCAACGCCGGCGGCGGCTTCTACTCCGAGGGCGGCCAGTTCTACTATGTGCGGGGACTCGGCCGACTGGAGACGCCCGAGGACATCGGCAACGTCGTGCTCGCGGTGCGCAACGGGGCGCCAGTGCTGGTCAAGGACGTCGGCACGGTGGCGATCGGCAATCCGCCGCGCACCGGCATTTTCGGCTTTGACAGCATCCCGGACGCAGTCGAAGGCGTGATCCTGATGCGGACCGGCGAGCAGGCGCAGACGGTGCTCAAGGGCGTGGAACGCAAGACCGACGAGCTCAACGCGCATGTGCTGCCCAAGGACGTCCGGATCCATCCGTTCTACGACCGGAGCGACCTGATCCACCTCACCACGCAGACGGTCGAGGACAACCTGGTCCGCGGCATCGTGCTGGTGGTGGTCGTGCTGATCTTCTTCCTGGTCGACATCCGGTCGGGCCTGATCGTCGCGGTGACGATCCCGCTGTCGCTGCTGTTCGCATTCATCTGTCTCGACATCCGGCACATACCGGCCAACCTGCTATCGATCGGGGCAATCGATTTCGGGATTCTGGTCGACGGCGCCGTGGTGATGGTGGAGAACATCCACCGGACGCTGGCGCGGCGACACGGAACGTCGTACGCGCTCCACGAGGTGATCATCGAGGCCGCGTCGGAGGTCGACCGGCCGATCGTGTACGCGGTGGCGATCATCGTCGCCGGGTTCCTGCCGATCTACGTCCTGTCGGGCCCGTCGGGCCGCCTGTTCAAGCCGATGGCCGACACGATGATCTACGCGCTGATCGGCTCGCTGCTTCTGGCGCTGACGGTGCTGCCGGTGCTCTGCGCCGTGTTTCTCAAGGGCGGCGTGGTGGAACGGCGCAATCGGGTCGTCGACTGGATCCGTGACCGGTACACCACGGCCCTCGACTGGTGTCTCGGGCATCGCGCCATCACAATCGGCGCCTCGGTGGGGGCGTTCGCGGTGGCGCTGCTGCTGGCATCGTCGATCGGCGCAGAGTTCATGCCGCACCTCGACGAAGGTGCCCTCTGGGTGCGGGCTACGATGCCGGCGACGATCTCGCTCGACGAGTCGTCGAAGATCGTGCCGCAGATCCGCGACATCCTGCGTTCGTTCTCGCAGGTGACCGACGTCGCGTCGGAGCACGGCCGCCCCGACGATGGCAGCGATCCGACCGGGTTCTTCAACGCCGAGTTCTTCGTCGGCCTCAAGCCGTACCGCGAATGGACGGGTCCGTACCGCACCAAGCCGGAACTGATCGACGCCATCAACGCCAAGCTGGTGCGATTCCCCGGCGTGGAATACAACTACACCCAGCCGGCGGAGGACGCCGTCGACGAGGCCGAGACCGGCCTCAAGAGCTCGCTCGCGGTGAAGATCTTCGGCACCGACCTCCACGTCCTCGAGGAAAAGGCCACCGAGATCGAGTCGGTGTTGAACCACGTGCGGGGGATCGACCGGGTGACGCTGGTGCACGAACTCGGCCAGCCGAGTCTGACGATCCATATCGACCGCGCGAAGATCGCGCGGTACGGCATCAATGTCGGCGACGTCAACAATCTGATCGAGTCAGCCGTGGGCGGTGTCGCTGCGACCTCGGTGGTGCAGGGCGAGAAGCTCTTCGATCTGGTGGTCCGGTTGCAGGCCCAGTACCGGGAAACTCCGGAGCAGATCGGCGCGATCCTGATGACGACGCCCGACGGCGGGCAGGTGCCGCTGCGGGAGCTGTCGACGATCCAGGTTTCCAGCGGCGCGTCGTACATCTACCGCGAGAACAACGAGCGGTACGTCGGCGTGCAGTACGCGGTTGATGGGCGCGACCTGGCCGGGGCGGTACAGGACGCGCAGCAGCAGATCGCCCAGCACGTCAAGCTGCCGATCGGTTACCGGGTCGTCTGGGGCGGCGAGTACCAGGAGTACACTGCCTCACGGGCGCAGCTTGTCGTGGTGCTGCCGCTGACGATCGTGCTGATCTTCGTGCTGCTGTTCGCGTTATACCGGAATTTCGCCTTTCCGCTGATCACGGTGCTCGGCGTCGTCCTGTCAGCACCGATCGGTGGTCTCATCGCGCTGGTGATCACCGGCACGCCGTTCTCGGTGTCGAGCGGGATCGGCTTCATCGCATTGTTCGGCGTGTCGGTCCAGACCGCGGTGGTGTACATCTCCTACGCCAACGAGCTGCGCCTGCAGGGGAGTGACATCGCCGATGCGGCGCGCATCGCCGCGATCGCCCGGCTCCGACCGATCATGATGACGGCGTTGGTGGCGGCGCTGGGCCTGCTCCCGGCGGCGCTGTCGACCGGCGTCGGCTCGGACTCGCAGAAACCGTTCGCGCTGGTGATCGTGGGCGGGCTCTTTTCCCGACTGCTGATTTCGGTCTTCCTGATGCCGGTCCTGTACCTCGCGGCGGCACGGAGCGGCGACCGTCTCGAAGTGTGACCCGACGACGAAGGAAGCGGGCGCGGGTTGGTGTGGCATCGGGGCGGGAGCGGCGCTAGAATTGGATCAGCTGTGAATCCCGCACTACGACTCCGACCGTGAAACGAGCCATGAACCGACCCGTGTTGTCGCTGCTGCCCGTGATCGCCGCGGGCACGATCGTCCTGGCGTGCCATCAGGCCAGGCCCGCTGCCGCTCCAACGCCCACGCCGCCTCCAGCGCCTGCGACTGTGGCGACGCGAGCGCCGAGCGACTCGCAGCCTGGCGGCGGCGGAGGGCGCGGTGGCCGCGAAGGGGGCGGCGGGGGCGCGGGGGCCACGCAGGAACCCAATCCGCAGCCGTATCGCACGGTGGTCCGCGGCGCCGGGCTGGTGAGCAAGCCCGGGCTCTTCACGACCGATCAGATCGGCGGAAAGCTGCTGTACGAGGTCCCGCGCCACGAGCTCGACAAGGACATGCTGCTCACCGTCGAAATCGAGAAGACCACTGCGGGGCTTGGCTACGGCGGCCAGATGATCTCCAGCCACGTGGTGCGGTGGGAGCGCCGCGAAAACCGGATCCTGCTCCGAGCGATGAATTACCAGGTCGTTGCGTCGGACACCGCCAATCCGATCTCGACCGCCGTCGCCGACGCCAACTACGCGCCGATCCTGCACGCCTTCCCGGTCGAGTCGTGGGGCCCGGACTCGGTGGCGGTGATCGACGTCTCGACGCTCTACACCACGCAGATTCCGCCCGAGCTGAGCGTCACCCAGCGGTATCGCGGCACCGTCGACGCCAATCGCACGCTGCTCAACCGGGTGTCGACGTATCCGACCAATATCGAAGTGCGTTCCGACGTCACCGTGAACGAGCAACAGAGTGGCGCCGCAGCGGCAGGGGGAGGGGGCGGCGGCGGTCGAGGCGGCAATTCCCAACCGCCGACGTCGACGTTCCTGGTGCACTGGTCGATGGTGAAGCTGCCCGAGAAGCCGATGATGCCGCGGCTCGAGGACAGCCGCGTCGGCTATTTCTCGGTAAGCACGGTGGACTTCGCCCAGCCGGTACAGAAGGCGGACCGCCGGTCGTTCATCATCCGGCATCGCCTGGAATGTTCCGATCAGAAGGTCGGCAACCTCTGCGTGCCAAAGCAGCCGATTGTCTATTACGTCGATCCCGCGACGCCGACGTGGCTGGTGCCGTGGGTGAAGACGGCGGTGCTCGCCTGGGTGCCGGCGTTCGAGGCGGCGGGGTTCAAGGACGGGATCACGGTCAAAGAAGCGCCGAGCAAGGCGGAGGATCCCGACTGGTCGCCGGAGGATGCCCGGTACAACGTGATCGACTGGCTGCCGTCGACGACGGAAAACTCGGTGGGGCCGAGCACCGCGGACCCGCGGTCGGGCGAGATCATCAGCGCCCACCTGCAGATCTATCACAACGTGATGAACCTCAATCGCGACTGGTACTGGACCCAGGTCGGTGATCTCGACCCCAGGGCGAAGAAGCTGCCGCTGCCGGATTCGCTGCAGGGGCGGCTGATGGAATACGTGATTTCGCACGAGGTGGGACACACACTCGGGCTCGAGCACGACATGAAGGGGAGCGCGATGTATCCGGCCGACTCGGTACGCAGCGCCACCTTCGTCCATCGCATGGGTCACACACCGTCGGTCATGGACTATTCGCGCTTCAACTATGTGGCGCAGCCCGAAGACCACATCGCGCTGGACGACCTGGTCCCCAAAGTCGGTCCGTACGATATCTTCGCCATCAAGTGGGGCTACATGCCGATCCCCTCGGCGGCGACGCCGGACGACGAACGGCCGGTACTCGATGCGCTGGCTCGGGAGCAGGACACCGTACCGTGGTTGCGGTTCGCCGCGGACGGCAGCACGTCCGACCCGGCTCGCGAAACCGAGGCCGTCGGCGACGCCGACCCGGTCCTGTCGACCGGGTACGGGATCCGGAACATCAAACGGCTGGTGCCGATGCTGATCCCGGCAACGACCAACCCGGTGGACAATGACGACGATCTCATCGAACTGTATGGCCGGCTAATCGGCCAGTGGTCGACCGAGCTCAGTCACGTCGCAAATCTCGTCGGCGGCATCGAGACGCAGGACAAGTACGGCTCCCAACCGGGCGCGGTGTTTACCCCGGTTTCAGGTGCCAGGCAGCGTGCG
>JBOHRZ010000057.1:0-11368 GCA_050732975.1 Gemmatimonadales bacterium | reverse complement strand
GTCCACGCGATCCTGACCGACGTGCAATGGGCGGTGCTGCCCGACTCGGTCAAGAATGTGACCAACAATCTGTTCGGCGGACGCGGCGGCCCGGGTGGGTTCGGCGGCGGCCGCGGAGGCCGGGGCGGACGCGGCGGCGAATGAAGCAAGTGAGCCCTACTTCACTCGTTCGATGTAGACCTTTTCGCGAGGATTGACGCGGACCTTCTCCCCCTGGGCGACGAACTCCGGAACCTGAATCGTCACGCCGTTGCTGAGCTTCGCTGGCTTGCTGCTGGCGGTCTTCGTCGCGGTCTTCATCACCGGCGACGTCTCGACAATCTCCAGCTCGACGGAACTCGGCAGCTGGAACGAAATCGGACGTCCCTCGAGCCACAGGGCATCGAACCGCATCTCCGGCAGCATCCACGCCGCATCGTCGCCGACCAGCCCGGCGTCAAGCGTGAATTGCTCCCAGGTGTTGGCGTCCATGACGTGGACCCCGTTGCTGTCGGCGTACATCACCTGCATCGGGCGGGAGTCGAGCCGCGCCTCGTCGATGTTTTCGGTCGCGCTGAAGCGATGGTCCAGCGACATCCCGGATTCGAGATTGCGCAGGCGAACCTGGACGAAGGCCCGGAGGTTGCCCGGAGTGCGGTGCGTGTATTCCATCACGAGGTGCGGCTTTCCCCCGTAGTAGATCACGGTTCCCTTGCGGATGTCGGTGGCTTTCATCGCTGCCTCATTCGGAGCTTCCGGATTGGGGCCGGGAGTGCCCGGCGCGGCGCCAATAATCGGCGCCACCAGCCCGGGAGGCAAGGCGGGACGGTCAGGATCGCGCGGTGAGGCGGCTGGCAACCTCGCGCAGCAGTGCCTCGCTGCCGGCCGAAAGGTCGATCACTCCGAGGAATGGTGCGACTCCGGCGCCGGTGAGCACCAGATCGACATCGGGACGCCGGGCGCGGATGGTCTCGACCAGCGACAGGCCGTCGGCGCATCGTAGATCGCCCCGGCACACCAGGATGCGCACACACGAACCCGCGACGTCGTCGAGGAGCTCGAGCGCGGCATCGCTGTGGTCCGCCACCAGCACGCCGTAGCCCGCACGCCGGAGCGACCGCGCCGCGGAAAGGCGCAGCCACTCATCGTCATCGACAATCAGCACCGCGTCGGCGATGCCCGCCGCCCGGTGGCGTGGGGGCGGTCGCGGCGACGGCGCCGCCGGAAAACATGCGGCCAGTGCGGTGCCGTCCCCGGTGTCGATCACCAGCTGTCCGCCGGCAGCGCGCACGATGCCGGCGGCGGATCCGAGACTCAGATTGATGGCGTCCACCGACGTCGGCGCCGTCACCAGTTCCACCAGTCGATCGTCGATCCGCAGCCGATTGTCGCGCACTTCGAGAATCGACCATTCGCCGGGTGGCAGGGTGCCGGCCCGGAACTCGCGCGCCGATACCAGATGCCATCGTCGCGCGTTGATCGATACGGCGCCTCCCATCGGCAGTGCCTCGCGCGCATTGATCGCCAGGCTGAGCGCAATCTGCTCGGCCTGGAAACGCTCGACGACCGCCCAGACACCGGGCGCCGAGTCGGTTCTCAGCTCGACGAACGGGCCCAGCAGCCGCTGCACGGCACGGAACATCTCGCCGACGACGGTGGCCAGATCGAGCGGCGTCCGGAGGTTGCCTCGCTTCTCGCTTTCGAGGTGCTCTGCGAGATCGACCAGTTGGCGGACCGTCTTCCCCATCTCCATCAGACCGTTCTGAAGCGGATCGCCGGGGGCGCATCCGGCCAGCAGGCGGCGCAGCGTGAGGTCAGCCTCGTGCACCAGACCCTCGAGTCCGGCCGCGATCGGCCCAGCCTGCTGCATTGCTTCGACCTCCGGATGCCCATGACTCACTCGCTCTGCCTCACCAGATGGTCCCGGTTGCCGCTTCAGGGCGGTACCGCCGCCTGGGAAACGCAAGCGCCGGGCCGGGCGGACCCGTGCCTCGATTGCATGGTTAACTCATTGGAAGCACAGTACTTCGGGTCAGTCGTCGCGTCGCGCTGTCGGACCTGGAACAGGCGGTGCCGACTGGCTGCGACGAGGCGACGCCACAATCGCAGCCGGCGCAACAATCAGGTGTGGTTACTTCACCTCAACCGTGCGCTGCCGGATCGCACGGAAGCTGCGCTGGAAGCTCGCCGGTCAGGGCTGCTCCGGAAGCAACGTGACCGTCCCCGTCGTCGTGCCCACGGCGCGGTAGATCGCCGAATTGTCCTGGGGCGCGAGCAACGTCTGCTGCGAGGTCGTGAACACCGACCGCTGCACCGTCCCGTCCGCCGCCAGAACGATCGTACGGTGGCCGATCACCAGTCCGCTCGCCAGCACCTGCCCGGTGACCGTGGCCACGCCCGACACCTCGCCGTCGAGCACCGCGTGAGCGGAGTCGTACTCGGTCACCTTCCATCGTGTGACCGTCGGAGTCCTTTGCTTCCAGCGTTGGCTCGACGCCAGCACGTCGATCGTGTCGGCGAAGGCGACTTTCGGCCCCAGGGCGGGATGGTGCGGGGCGAACAGCATCCGCAGCGCCGGAGCAACCCGTCCCGTGAGCGGATTGCGAATCGAGGCCTCGGGCGTCTCATTGCGCGCGCCGCCAACGAGGGCCACGTCGAACCAGGCGCCCCGGCTGCGTCGGGCAACGGAGCTGTCGAAGGCCATCGACAACACCCCGCTGCCCA
This sequence comes from Gemmatimonadales bacterium, assembly GCA_050732975.1. Taxonomy (GTDB): domain Bacteria; phylum Gemmatimonadota; class Gemmatimonadetes; order Gemmatimonadales; family GWC2-71-9; genus Palsa-1233. The sequence continues at coordinate 8,665 of JBOHRZ010000057.1, read as the reverse complement.
TGCAGGTCGCCGAATCGATCACTACGTGGGCGATCCGTCCGCCCGCGCTGTCGCGCATCGTCGCGGTGAGAAATACCACGGCGCTCGCGTCGCCGTTGCGCCCGGCGGTGTCCGCCGCACCACCTTCGAACCGCAGGCTTCCCTTGAGTTCCAGTCGATAATGCAATGGCGGAGACGGCGGCAGCGAGGTGACGGCCGCCGATAACAGCACTATCCATGCGGCGAGCATACAGCCTCCTGGCAAAAGGTCCGGGGAAAAACCACGGGTCTGCAGGGGCATGCCTCGGCGCGTATCAGGTCGGCACGCCGGAAAGACAGGTGCCGTCGAGCGCGTCACCCTCAAGGTACGGCTGGGCCTGTTCCGGGGGCAGGGCAACCCGGCAACCCCGGCGTGGGACCGGTGCCCCGCGACGCAGCCTGATCGCCACCTTATGTTCCAAGGACGTCACCACTCCCGTCGACGAAAGGCCGGCAACCCAACGGTATGAGCACGCCGATCAGCGACCCTCGCGTCACCGCTCCCCGCCCCGTGCGCGCCGTCACCCGGAACGCACCGCCGCTCTTTTCGCAGCGGACCATGCGCCTCGGCACCGAAAACGCCTTCAAGATCGGCCCCTACATCCGGACCATCGAAGACGCCGGACACCCGGTCATCAAGTGCAACCTTGGCGAACCCGATTTCCCCCTGGCGCATCACATCGCGGCCGAGGTGAAGCGTTGCATCGACCTCGACATGACGCACTACGTCGACCCGCAGGGCATCCTGCCGCTCCGCGAAGCCGTGGCGCGGCAGATCAGCCGCACCCGTGGTATCGCCGTCACCGCCGACCGCGTGGTCGTGTTCCCCGGAGCGAAGCCGCCGATCGGTCTCTGCCAGCAGACCTACTGCAATCCCGGCGACGAGGTGATCTATCCCAGCCCCGGCTTTCCGATCTACGAGTCGTTCACAACGTACATGGACCTTGCCCCGGTGCCGCTGCACCTGCGCGAAGAATCGGGCTTCGCCTTCAACGGCGAGCAGCTCGAGCCGTTGCTGAGCGAACGTACCCGCCTGGTGATTCTCAACTTTCCGTCGAATCCCACGGGCGGAGTGGCGACGCAGCAGCAGATCGAAAGCATCGCGGCGGCCATTCAGCGCTCCACGCTGCCCGGCGTGCGAGTGTTCGCCGACGAGATCTACGAGAACATCCTGTTCGACGGAAACCGGCACATCTCGATCGCATCGCTGCCTGGCATGGCCGAACGGACGATCATCACCAGCGGCGTGTCGAAATCGTTCGCCTGGACCGGCGGCCGCATCGGATGGGCGGTGTTCCCCACCGCCGAGGAGGCGGCCGTCTTCAAGAATCTCAACATCAACTATTTCTCGTGCGTGCCGGCGTACAATCAGATGGGCGCGCGGGTTGCGCTGGAAGCTCCCGAAAGCGCCGAGTCCATCGCGACAATGGTGGCGGCATTCCAGGAACGGCGTGACATGATGGTCGCCGGACTCAACGCGATCGATGGCGTTACCTGCCGCACCCCCGGCGGGGCATTCTACCTCTTCCCCAACGTGGCGGGCGTGTGCGAGTCGATCGGGGCGGTCGAAGCCCATCAGGCGCTGCCCGCCGCCGATCGGGAGCGGACCAGCCCGTCGACACTCTTCCAGATGTTTCTGCTCTGGCAGTACTACCTCGCGACGATGGACCGCGGCTCATTCGGGCGCATCGGGTCGGATGGCCAGCATTACCTGCGGATCTCCATCGCGACCGGAATCGACGACCTGCGTCGCGCCGTCGATCTCATCGCCCGCGCGGCGCGGAATCGCGACGGTTTCCGCGCCTTCGTGCGCGCGGGAGACCATCTCGCCTAGCATCACGCCGCCGTGACGGTCACGCCGCGGCGAGGTGATCGGCAAGACGCAGCGCGAGGGCGATTGCGGTCAACGTCGGATTGGCGAAACCGCCGGTCGGAAAGACCGAGGCCCCAGCCACGTACAGGTTCTCCATCCCGTGTACCCGCTGATCGGTATCGACGACCCCCAGGGCCGGATCGGGGTGCATGCGCGTCGCACCGATGTGATGGTGATTCTCGTGCTCCGCGATGATTCCCCGCGTGGGACGGACGCGTCCGAGTCCGGCGCGCTCGAGTTCCCGTGCCACGATATCGCGGGTGCGCACCAGGTTGGCGTGATCATCCGGAAGAAGTCGCCACTCCGCTACCGGCAACGGCTGGCCGAAGATGTCACGCCGGTTCGAGAGCGTCACGCGGTTCTCGAAGTGCGGCAGCTGTTCGAGGTAGATCTCGACGGTACACGGCCGTCCGCGCGCGCGCCACACCGTGGCCGCTGCGGCCAGCGCCGCGCTGCCGATGGCACGCCGCAGCCGGAGGCTGGGTACCGCCCGATGCGCCGCCGCCCGGGCGCTCCCCACGGCAAACACGTGAGGTTGGTCCAGGGGTACCACGTAGATGCCGGCGTTGCCGATGTTCTCATCGGCGATCAGCGCCGGTGAGAGCGCGATACGGCCCATGATGCCGACACCTTGCGGATTGCGATGCGGCGAGAAGAATCCGTGCGACTCGGAGAATGCCGGATACTTCGAGACGATCTCGAGAGAATTTTCCCAGGGGTGCTGCATGAAACCGCGCCCCAGCCAGGCGGATTGCGTGGCAGCAGTGCCATTCGCCCAGAGCAGCAGACGGCGCGGGTTCTCGATTCCGCCGGCCGCGAGGACAACGCGCGCCGCCCGCACACTTCCGCGCCGTCCATCGAGCGTCGACCAGTGCACCGCCGTAATCCGGCTGCGGTCAGCCGACGTGTCGACACGGGTCGCCGTGGCGCCACGAACCAGCATCACCCGCGATGACGCCCGGATGGCCGACGGCACGTCGACTGTGATCCTCGCGGTCGGTCCGACCTGATACACTCCGGCGGCGAGCCGCGCGCCGTCGAGTGGCGGCGGCGGGCGATCCGGATGCGCCATCGTCTCGGCCCGGAAGTCGAAACCGCCCAGCCCGCAGAACTCCATCGCCGCCGGGTAGTATCGTGCCACGGCGTGGTACGGAATCGGCCAGACCGCGCCGGCACGCCACGCACGCGGGGTAAAATCCTCCGGATCGAATGGAACGAAGCGCGCCCCGGGCGCGCCGTCGAGGAAGGTGTTCCAGATCGACGCGGTGCCGCCGATCGCGCGCGCCCGGAGCACGCGAAGGTCGGGCGCGAGATCGCCGACCAGATCGCCGTCGTTGAGCTCGTCGGCGGTGGCATCGTGCGGGCCCGTGCCACTTTCGATCAGCGCCACATCGTGCCCGTGCGCCGCCAGAGTACCGGCCAGAGCAAGACCGACGGGGCCGGCGCCGATGATGCAGACGTCGCCGCTCACGATCGCGTCGTTCGAGACGCTTCGAGCGTCCAGTTCCATCGCGGGTGTTCCCGGTAAAGCCGCCGGAAGATAGCCCGCACTGCGCGACGCGGTTATTCTCTTGCAATCCATTCCATCCGGCAGGAGAGCGTGACACAGCCGCCGAAACTTCTGGTGCTGATGCTCGATGCGGCGAGCGCCGATCTGATCCAGCAGTGGGCCGCTGACGGAAGCATGCCGGCGCTCGGCGCGATGATGCGGCGCGGCGCCGTGGCCGAAACCCGGAGCGTCGAGGCATTCTACATCGGCGCGACCTGGCCGTCCTACTGGACGTCGACGGGACCCGGCACTCACGGGCTCTACTGGCTCGACCGCCTCCGTCCCGGAAGCTACCGGATCGCCCACGCCGCCCCGGAGGACTTCGCCCGTCTGCCCACGATCTGGGACGCGGTCAGCGCGGCGGGACGCCGCTTGCTGGTCGTTGATGTGCCGCTGATGAACGTCAACCCGGCGCTGAACGGTGTCCAGGTCGTGGAGTGGCGCACCCACGACGCCATCTTCGGCTTTGGCACCTCGCCACCAACGCTGCGAGAGACCATTCTCAACGCGGTCGGCGCCCATCCGTCGCCGGTGGTATGCGACAGGACTCATCGTGCACCGACGGAATACCGGCAGCTCACGGAGCAACTCATTCGCGGTGCGTCGCTTCGCTCGAAGCTGGCGCGCAAGCTGCTGGCCGAACACCCGTGGGACTTCGCAACCATCGTCTTCAGCGAATCCCATTGCGCAGGCCATCAGCTCTGGCACTACCATGATCCGCGACACCCCGAGCACGAACCCGCGGTGATGGCCGAAGACGGCGACGCGATCCGGAAGGTGTACCTGGCGATCGACCGGGCCATCGGCGAGATCGTTGCCAGTGTCGACGCCGATGCCACGATCGTCGTCGCGGCGCTGCACAACATGTCCTACACGGCGGGGGCGGCGAATCTCCTTCCCGAGGTGCTGGTGCGTCTGGGGGTCATGGCACGACTCTCATTCGAGGCGCAGGGACCGCCGACCTCGATGCGCGATCGGGCCGTGCGCCTGGCGCGCTCGGTGTATCACCGTATTCCCGAGTCGGTTCGCCTGCCGTTCTACCAGTTGCGGCACCGGATCGCCCGGCGCGTGCTCGACCCGAGCGTGCCGATCGCCGTTGACCCGGGGCGCAGTCGCTGCTTCACCGTACCGACCGGCGCGATCTACAGCGCCATCCGGCTCAATCTGCGGGGCCGCGAACCCGCCGGCGTTCTCGACGCCGACGACGCCGACGCCTTCTGCCGCGACCTGAGCGCCCAGCTCATGGAGCTGGTCGAAGTGGAGAGTGGCCGGCCGGTGGTGCAGCGTGTGGTGCGCACCGCCGATGTCTGCCGCGGCGATCAGCTTGGCACCCTGCCCGACCTGATTGTCGAGTGGGACCTCGCACGGGTCAGCGGCGCGACGACCGTCGGCCAGGGCCGCGGGGCGATTCTCCGGGTGCGTTCCGATCGGATTGGCGTTGTCGAGGTCGTCAACGACTATGGCCGCACCGGTGATCACCGCACCGGCGGCATCCTCATCGCGGCGGGCCCGGGAATCACGCCCGGCCGGTTTCCGACGCCGATCGCGACCATTGACATCGCGCCGACGTTCGCGCGCTTCCTGGGCTGCACCATGCCCGCCGCGGAAGGACGCGCCGTCGAAGGCTTCCTGGATCCGACGGCCAACGGCGGCACTACGAACGAGACGACAGCAGTCGCGCCGGCGCCCGCCGGATGACGTAGGCCGCAAATCGCCCCGGGAACCGGAACCCGAGAATCGCCGCGCTGCGCAATACGGCGCCCCACCGCCGCTCGCGCACGGCGATCTGCAATTCATGCATCACCGGTCCCCAGATGTACTGTTCGCGCACGTCGATCAGCCCGGCCCGGAGGGCCCGCTCGAGTGCCGGGTTGCCGCGCACCGTGGGCCGGTAGCTTCTGAGCAGGTCCCGGACCGACCGATACATCTGCGCTGCGTCGCCCGACCGGTTCGCGCCGTGAAGCCGGTACTCGGCCACCAACTCGTCGTAACGGAAGATGTCGTTGTCCCGTGCGACCCGGACCGCGAGGTCGAAGTCCTCGGCGTAACCGGTGCGCTGCGAAAAGCCGCCGACCGCGGCGACCGCGGAGCGTCGGAACATTGCTGATACCGGCGGCCCGACGATGTTCGTCACCAGCAGCGACGCGTAGCTGCACGGCAAGGGGATCGGCCGCGGCTGCCTCGCATGCATCCGCCCTTCCGCGTCGATATTCCGGCGGCCACCCCAGACGAATCCACGCCGCGGATCCGCGTTCAAGGCGGCGACACCGGCGTCGAGGGCGTTGGGCAGCAGCCGGTCGTCGGCGTCGAGGAAGACGACGTAATCCCCGCGGGCCTTTTCGAGGGCGCGATTGCGGGCAGCGACCAGACCGCGATTCTCCTGTTCGATGTAGTGGACTCGACCGGTGTAACGGTGCACGATCTCCCGTAGCGTGTCGGTCTGGGGCGACCCGTCGTTGATGACGATCAGCTCCCACTCCCGATAGTGCTGCGCCATGACGCTGTCGATCGCCGGGCCAAGAAATTCGACATGGTTGTAGCACGGAATGATGATCGATACCAACGGGCGTTCAGTCATGGGACGAGCAGGAATTCCAGCGTTGCGGCATGCCGCGCGATCCGATCGGTGCGCGCGCCCAGCACGGCGCTCTTGGCGAACCGGATCGCGACACCGCTCGCGCTCCCGGTGAGCAGCAGCGCCGCCAGTTCGCCGATCCAGGGCTCGTGGCCGACCAGCGCGATGGTCGCGTCGGCATCGACGTCGCCCACCGCCATCGCGATTGCCTGGACATCGGGCGACGCGGCCAGCGCGTCGCACCGGACTCGCGCCTCCCCGGGAAGATCGAACGTATCACGTACGATCCGTGCGGTCTGCCAGGCGCGCTTCCACGGACTCGACAGGATCCGCGCGGGCGCCATGCCGGTCCGCGCCAGCCGCCTCAGGACCCGCCGCGCTTCGGCCCGGCCCGAGGGCACCAACGGCCGCCGGGAATCATCCGGATATCGATCCGGATCGCGTTCGGCGGCGGCGGCGTGACGCATCAGAAGCAGGAGCATGATTCCTCGGCGTGGAAATTCAATGGCGCCATCGGCGCTGCGATGTCGTTCCCGGGTGGAACCATGCAAACCTCGGGCCCGGCGCGACGGCCCGTCGAATCGGAGACAACTTAGGTTGCTACCGAGCCCCCGGGGCGACGTTTTTCTTCGAGCGAGCTTCCCGTCATGACAGCACTTTCCCGGCGCACCCGCGCCCTCCGCGTCCTCGCCGTCGCCTCCGTCGCGTGCGGCATCACTGCCGTCCCGTCCCGAGCGCAACGCGTTGAGCCGGGGTACTTCGCCGGGATGCGCTGGCGCTCGATCGGCCCCAATCGGTCCGGCTACATCGCCGCCGTCGCCGGCATTCCGGGCGACCCGACGACGTACTATGTCGGCACCCCGGAAGGCGGCGTCTGGAAAACCACCAACGGCGGGGTGACGTGGAAGCCGATCTTCGACTCGGTTCACGTCGCCTCGGTCGGCGCCGTCGCCGTGGCGCCGTCCGACCCGAGCGTTGTGTACGTCGGAACCGGCAATCAGTCCGGCTGGTCGTTCACCGCCGGCGACGGGGTCTACAAGTCCACCGATGCCGGTGCCACATGGCACAACGTCGGATTGCGGCAATCGGAGTACATCAACACTATCGTCATTGACCCGCGCGACCCGGATCATCTGCTGGTTGCCGCGCTCGGCGGCTCGCGCTCCGTCGCGGCGGGCGCCGCCCCCTCCCCTTCCCCCTCGCCGGATCGCGGTGTCTACCGTTCGACCGATGGCGGGAAAAGCTGGACGCGCGTGCTGGGCGGCGATGTCGGCGCAACGGAACTGAACTACGACTATGCTGCGCCACAGTACGTATATGCAACCCTCGGCGGTGGCCGCGGCGGTCCATCCGGCGCTGCCGCCACCGGCACCGGAATCTTCCGGTCCGCCGACGGCGGCGTCACCTGGAACGCGATTGCGGGACAGGGATTGCCGGCCGGTCCGCGTGCGTTTCCGCTCGCGGTCGCATCGGGAACCAACGGGCAGCGGCTGTATGCCGAAGTGCGCGGCGGCCGCGGCACGGCGGTTCCGGGCGGCATCTACCGGTCCGACGACGACGGCGCCACGTGGACCCCGGGCACCAATGAGATCGCCAGTGCCGGGGGACATATTTATGCCGATCCGCAGCATCCCGACGTGCTCTATCTGATGGGCACCTCGATGTACCGGTCGACCGACGCTGGCCGGCACGTCACCGCGTACATGGGCGCGCCGAGCGGCGACGACATCCGGCAACTGTGGATCGATCCGGTGAATTCGCGCCGGATGCTTATTGGCGCCGATCAAGGACCCACCATCTCCGTCGACGGCGGCGCATCGTGGAGTCTCTGGAACCACATGCAGAACGGACAGTTCTATCGCGTCAGTACCGACAGCGGTTTCCCCTACCATGTTTGCGGGCCGCAACAGGATTCCGGGACCGCGTGTGTCCTGAGCCGCAGCGACTTCGGCATGATCCGCCCCAATGACTGGACGCCGGTAGCCGGCTTCGAAAACGGCTTCATCGCCACCGATCCGCTCGATGCGCGTTGGGTGTATACCCAGGGATGGTATCACGTGCTGCGGCGCTATGATCGCCGTACCGGCCAGGTCGTTGTCCTCTACACGCCGGCGCCCGACGACCGCTTCGGCAGCGCACCGCCTCTGATGTTCGCACCGCGGGACCCGAACGTGATGTATCTGGCGGCGCAGTATCTGATGACATCGACCGATCGCGCCAGAACCTGGCGGCGGATCTCGCCCGACCTCACCGCGCGCCCCCCCGCTGACACCGCCGGGCAGAGCGTCACCCGTCGCGGAGGACGATTCATCGGCGGGTCGATCCAGGCGCTGGCACCCTCACCCGCCGCTCCGGGCGAGATCTGGGTGGGCACCAGCACCGGACTCGTTCAACTGACTCGCGATCAGGGGAAGAGCTGGGTCGACGTCACCCCGCCGGGAATGCCGGCGGGAGCGATCAACATCGTCGAAGCCTCGCATCACGATCCAGCCACGGCCTTCGTCGCATTGCTCTCGCGCGACGACGAGCCGCATTTCTATCGCACCCTCGATTTCGGGCGCAGCTGGAAGGAGATCACCACCGGCATCGCCGCGGGCGCGGTCGGACGCGTGATCCGGGAGGACCCGCGCGACCCGAACCTGCTCTACGC
>JBOHRZ010000056.1:0-11391 GCA_050732975.1 Gemmatimonadales bacterium | reverse complement strand
CCCCTTCTTCGCCGAGATCTGCGCCAACAACGGCATCACCTTCATCGGACCCCTGCCGGAGGTGATGGAGAAGGTCGGCGACAAGGCGATCGCGCGCGACCTGATGTCGAAGGCCGGCCTGCCGCTGCTGCCGGGAACCGTCGAGCCGGTCCAGACGATCGAGGAGGCCCACGACATCACGTCGGAGATCGGCTTCCCCGTGATCATCAAGGCGACCGCGGGCGGTGGCGGCAAGGGGATGCGCATCGCGCAGAACGCGGAGCAGTTCGGCCAGCTCTTTTCGCTGGCGCAGAACGAAGCGCTCTCGGCGTTCGGCAACGGCGACGTCTATGTCGAGAAGTACCTGGCCAGGCCGCGGCACGTCGAGATCCAGATCCTGGGCGACATGCACGGAACCGTGATCCACCTGGGCGAGCGCGATTGCTCCGTCCAGCGGCGCCACCAGAAGTTGATCGAGGAGTCGCCGTCGCCGGCGCTGAACGCGCGGTTGCGGGCGCGCATGGGCAGCGCCGCGGTACAGCTCGCATCGAAGATCGGGTACGCCGGAGCGGGGACGATCGAGTTCCTGCTCGACAGCGATGGCTCGTTCTACTTCATGGAGATGAATACCAGGATCCAGGTTGAGCACCCGGTGACCGAAATGGTGACCGGGCACGACCTGGTGAAGGAGCAGATCCGCGTGGCGGCTGGGGAGCCGCTGTCGTTCGGCGAGACGCCGCTGATCGGGCATGCGATCGAGGTGCGCATCAACGCCGAGGATCCCTACCGCAACTTCCAGCCGTGCCCCGGCGAGATCACCGCGTACCATCCGCCCGGCGGGCCCGGGGTGCGGATCGATACCCATGTGTACGCCGGCTATACGGTGCCGCCGTACTACGACTCGTTGCTTGCCAAGCTCATCGTGCATGGACGTGACCGGGCCGAGGCCCTGGCCCGGATGGCGCAGGCGCTCGACTCCTTCATCCTCGAAGGCGTCAAGACGACGATTCCGTTCCTGTCCAGGGTGATTCGCCATCCGGATTTCGTCGCGGGCCGCATCGACACCAAGTTCCTGGAGCGCGAATCGCACCTGCTCAAGCCGGAACCGTTTGACGCCAGCCGCGTGGAGACGCATGCTGCCGAGGCCGCATCGCCCGGGCTCGAGCATCCATCCGGCGACGAAGCTCCCGCCGAGGCCGCCGCGCCCGCCCGCCCGGCCCGGCGCGCGAAGGGCGGGCGGCCTCGCCCCGAACCCGTCGACCGATGAACGTCGACGTCGCCTTCTCCCCCCGCGATCTCGCTCCGGGAGAGGTCGCCGGACGGACCGTCATCGTCGTCGACGTCCTGCGCGCCACGACCTGCATCTGTGCGGCGCTCGATCGAGGTGCCCGCGCTGTCATCGCAGTTGCCGAGATCGACGAGGCGGCCCGCCTCGGCGAGGCATTGGGAACCGATTCGGCAATCCTGGCCGGCGAACGCAACTCGGTCCGGATTCCCGGCTTCCAGCTCGGTAATTCACCGCTGGAGATGACGGCCGAGAATGTGCGCGGACGAACCGTGATCATGACCACCACCAACGGGACGCCGGCGTTGCTGGCCGCGAACGGCGCGCGCGAGGTGCTGATCGGGGCCGCGGTCAATCTCACCGCGATCGGCGCGCATGCCCGCCGGGCTCTTGACGAGCGCGGCGAGCTGCTGGTGCTGTGCGCCGGCCGGCAGCACGGCTTCGGGCTCGACGATGCTTATATCGCTGGCTGTCTGGCGGTGCTCGCGCTGGGCGGCAGTCGCCGCCGCAAGGGGCTCAACGACGCCGCCCTCGCCGCGGTCGACCTGGTGAGCCGTTACCGTCGACGGGTCGAGCGGGTCCTGGCATTGTCCCGCGCGGGGCGCGAACTCACGCGGCTCGGATTTCGTGACGATGTGATCGCGGCGGCGGCTGTGGACGCGCACCCGGTGCTGCCCATCCTCCACGATCGCCGGATCACCATCGCAGGTCCGCTGGCACTGACGATCGAGCACCGGCGTGGGTGAGCACCGTCGCCGTTTCGGCGCGGTCGTTGCACTCGCGGCTGGGGCGTTCTTCTCGCTGGCACTGCTGCCGGTCGACGTGACCGGACCGATCGGCCGCGCGCTGGGTCCGTGGCTCTGGCACATGCTGGGTGCCGGTGCTGTCGGCGTGCCGGTGATCGGATTCCTGCTCGCGACGGCGGGCTTCGGCCGCCTGCCGCGCCTCGACATGAAGCGCGCGGCGATCCTTGCCGTCGGTGCGACGATCCTGCTGCCGTATCTCGCGGGCGTCATCCTCCATGTTGACAACGCCGGCTTCACCGACCCATGGAGTTGGGCGGCGCGCATCAGCGGATGGTTGCCGGGCTTCTTCGCGGTGTCCGCCCTCGACCTGATTGGCACCGCCGGGGCGCTCTTCGCGGGATTCGTGGCCCTCACCGCCGTGACCCTGGGCACCCTGGCCTGGCATCCGCTGCAACGGCTCGAGCGGCAGTCCGTCCCGGCGCCGCCGTGGCGCCCGGCGCCGTCACTCCGTCCTGAGCCCCAGCCGCATCCGGTACCGGCGATCGTTCCGGACGAACCGGCCGTGCGGCAGGAGGAATTGTTCACGCCCCCGCGCGAGTCGCGCCGCCGGCGTCGCGCCGAGCAGCGGGAGATCGACGACATCGCGGCGGCCGCGCCGCCGCCTGCCGATGCCGAGGCCAGGCCCGGCGTCGAGTTGCTCGATCCGCCGCGATCCGATTCGGTGGCAGCCAACCACGCCGAACTGCAGCGCCTGGGCGAGTTGCTGCTCAATACGCTGCGCACCTTCAAGGTCGATAGCACCCTCGCGGGCGTGACGTCGGGTCCCACGGTGACTCAGTTCGAGGTGGTTCCCGCGGCCGGCGTGAAGGCCGGCCGCATCGTCGCCCTGGCCGACGACCTCGCCATCACGATGCGGGCGACCTCGCTCCGCGTCGCGCCGATTCCGGGACGCGGCGCCGTCGGCGTCGAGGTGGCCAACCCGTCGCCGCGCATCGTTCCCGTGCGGGAGCTGCTCGAGAGCGACGCATGGCGAGGTTCGACCGCGATGCTTCCGGTTGCCCTGGGCCGCGACCTCGAAGGTCGGCCGGTGGTCGGCGACCTGGCCCGCATGCCCCACCTGCTTGTCGCCGGCGCCACCGGCTCCGGGAAATCCGTCGCGATCAACACCATGATCACGTCGCTGATATATCGCTACGCGCCGCGGTATCTGCGCCTGCTGATGATCGATCCCAAGATGGTCGAGTTGTCGATGTACAATGACCTGCCGCACCTGCGGCACCCGGTCGTTACTGACAACGCCGACGCCGCCAAGGTGTTCAAATGGGCGGTGTACGAGATGAACCGGCGCTACGAGCTGTTGCACGCCAACGGCGCTCGGCAGCTCGCCGAGTTCAACCGCAAGGTTCGCGAAGGCAAGCCGATGAAGAACCCCGGCACGCGGCCCACATTGGCGACCCTGGATCCCGACAGCGGTGCCGCGCCGGAGTGGAGCGAGGAATACACCGAAGGCGAACTGCCGATGATCGTCCTGATCGTCGAGGAGCTCGCCGACCTGATGATGACGGTGCAGGGCGAGATCGAAACGCCGCTGGCGATGCTGGCCCAGAAGGCGCGTGCGATCGGCATTCACGTCGTGCTCGCCACCCAGCGGCCCAGCGTGAACGTGCTCACCGGGCTGATCAAGGCCAACTTCCCGAGCCGGATTGCCTTCCGGGTGGCGAGCAAGGTCGACTCGCGCACCATCATCGACCAGAACGGTGCCGAGGCGCTGCTCGGTAACGGCGACATGCTCTTCCTGCCGACTGGCAAGAACGAGCCGCAACGGATCCAGGGCGCCTACATCTCGACCGAGGAAACCGAACGGGTGATGGCGTGGTATGCGTCGCGACGTGAGGCATTGATGGCCCGCGAAGCCGACATCCTCGACATGGTGCGTGCGCAGGAGGAGTCGGCGGATGAGGGTGGCGATGACGACGCCTCCGCCGGCGAACGTGATCCGCTCTTTCGCCAGGCCGCCGAGACGTGCGTTCAGTATCAGGGCGGATCGACGTCGTTGCTGCAGCGCCGCCTTGGTGTGGGATATGGTCGAGCCGCCCGGATCATCGACCAGCTTCACGACGCCGGAGTGCTCGGCCCGCCCAACGGCTCCAGGCCGCGCGAAGTGCTGATCGGATTGCATCAGCTCGATCAATACGTCTGAGCGCGCCAGCCCGGTTGCTCGCGGAAAATCGTCACGGACTGCGTTCGGATCGTACCTGCTTTGCTTCGGGTCGCTACATCCTTGTCGCGTGTCTACCGCGCGCGTCTCTCCTCAGCAATGGGCCGATCCCCGCCACCAGACCGGGTGGGATGGCGAAATCGCCGCCGGGCGATGGCTGGTTCGCCACGGCTGGCAAATCGAGGCGCACCGCTGGCGTCTGGGGAGGCACGATCTGGATCTGGTGGCCCGGCAGGGCTCGCTGGTGGCATTCATCGAGGTCAAGACCCGGCGTTCTGGGCGCTTCGGCGCCGGCGAGGAAGCAGTCGGCTCCTACAAGCGCCGGGTCCTCGAGCGGGTCGCCTGGAGTTGGATCCTCAAGCATGGCGATGCAGGCGACCAGTACCGATTCGACGTGGTGATCCTCGAAGGCACCAGAAACGGCTGGCGATTGCGGCATGTCGCCGATGCCTGGCGACCAGGTTGGCGTTGACAGCGAAGCCAATAGTGGAGCAGAACACTACATTGCAATCCACTTGCTTCGGATAATTTTCGGCAGTATCTTTCACCGTGACTGATTATCGGTCACTTTAATACACTGAAATCTCAACTCGGGGAGACCGCCGCATGACCGCCACGGACGACACCACCCGCCACGACGCCGAGAAGCGCAAGGCGCTCAATCTCGCCATCTCTCAGATCGAGAAACAGATCGGACGCGGCGCGATCATGCGGATGGGGGCCGACCGCCCTCGGGTCCGGGTCGCGGCCATCTCGACCGGCGCGATCAATCTCGATGCCGCCACCGGCATCGGCGGGATTCCCCGCGGCCGTATTACTGAGATCTACGGCCCGGAATCGAGCGGCAAGACGACCCTCTGCCTGCACCTGGTTGCCAATGTCCAGAAGGCCGGCGGCGTGGCGGCCTTTGTCGACGCCGAACATGCCCTGGATATCGAGTACGCCAAGCGTCTCGGCGTCGACATCGAAAATCTCCTGGTGTCGCAACCCGACACCGGCGAACAGGCGCTGGAGATCGTCGAGATCCTGGTCCGCTCCGGTGCGGTCGACCTGGTCGTCGTCGACTCGGTGGCCGCCCTCGTGCCGAAGGCCGAAATCGAGGGAGAGATGGGCGATTCGCACATGGGGCTGCAGGCACGGCTGATGAGCCAGGCGTTGCGCAAGCTCGCGGGCGCGATCAACCGGACCAACTGCGCCGTGGTGTTCATCAACCAGCTGCGCGAGAAGATTGGCGTCATGTTCGGCAATCCGGAGACCACCACCGGCGGCAAGGCGCTCAAGTTCTACGCGTCGCTGCGGCTCGACATCCGCCGCATCGGTCCGGTCAAGGAGCGCGAGGCGGTCATCGGTTCGCACGTCCGGGTCAAGGTGGTCAAGAACAAGGTGGCGCCGCCGTTCAAGCAGGCCGAATTCGACGTGATGTTCGACGAGGGGATCTCGCACACCGGCCTGGTGGTCGATCTTGCCAGCGAGGCCGGCATCATCCAGAAGTCGGGCGCCTGGTATTCGTATGGGGATCAGCGCATCGGCCAGGGTCGCGAAAACGCCAAGCTATTCCTCAAGGACAACGTGGCACTTCTCGCCGAAGTCGAGGCCAAGGTGCGTGAATCCCTGGGTGGTGTGGCTGTGGTCGCCGCCGCGGTCGGAGAAGACGACGACGCCGAATGATCGTTGAACGGTTGATCCCCGACGCGCACCGCCCGGGCAGCACGCGCATCGTGGTGGATGGCCGGCCGGCGTGGACCGTGCCGGCCGACGTCGTGGCGGGTCTGCGACTCGCCGAAGGCGGTCCGATCCGCGGCGACGCGCTGGAGCGGCTCGACCGGGCCGCCGACGAAGAAGCCGCTTTCCGGGCGGCGCTGCGCGCCCTCGAGCGGCGCGCGCACGGCGAGCGCGAACTGGCGCGCAAGCTCGAACGGAAGGGACACACCGCGCCGGCGATCGTCGCGGCGATTACCCGGCTGTGCGGTCTCGATCTGCTCGACGACCTGGCGTTCGCCCGCGCGTACGTCACGTCGCGATCCGAACGCGGCAGGGGTCCCGGCCGTCTGCGCCGCGATCTCGCCCTGCTCGGCGTCCCACGCGCCATTGCCGAGCAGGCGCTGGGAGAGATCGAAATCGACGGCGACGATCCGCTGGCGCGCCCACGCGGATTGGTGCTCCGCCGCGCCGCTCAATTGGCCGCGTATCCCGCCGCGGTCCGGCGCCGGCGATTGCTCGCCTTTCTCGCGCGGCGCGGCTACCGGGGCCACGCAGTCCTGGTACTCGTCGAGGAGGCTCTCGTGGCGCAGCCGGAACCGCGGACGCCGCGCCGCCCGGTCACCGGTGGCCGACCTGTCCGGAAAGGCGGTGACGGGCTTTAGGTTACCGGCATGAATTCCGCGGCCATCCGACGCAGGTTCCTCGACTTTTTCGTGGCCCACGGCCACACCGAAGTGCCGTCGTCCTCGCTGGAGCCGAAGGATGACCCGAGCCTGCTGTTCACCAATGCCGGGATGGTGCAGTTCAAGCGAACCTTTCTCGGCCAGGAGCCTCTGCCGTACAGCCGGGCCACGTCGTGCCAGAAGTGCGTCCGCGCCGGCGGCAAGCACAACGACCTCGAGCAGGTCGGCTATACGCGCCGTCATCATACCTTCTTCGAGATGCTGGGGAACTTCTCGTTCGGCGATTATTTCAAGCGCGATGCGATCAAGTTTGCCTGGGAATTCGTCACGTCCAGCGATTGGTTGGCGATTCCCGCCGACCGGTTGCGCGTCACCGTCCACCACACCGATGCCGAAGCCCGCAAGCTCTGGCAGCGGCATGCACGGCTGCCGAACGAGCGCATCTACGGCCTGGGCGATACCGACAACTTCTGGCAGATGGGCGACACCGGTCCGTGCGGCCCCTGCTCGGAGATCTACGTCGATCTCGACTGGAAGCCGGGCGACAAACCAGCCGCGATTGCGCCCGACGATTTCGTGGCCCTCGCCGAGCGCGGCCGCTTTCTCGAAATCTGGAACCTCGTCTTCATGCAGTTCGACCGCGCCGCCGATGGCACCATGACGCCGCTGCCGAAGCCGAGCGTCGATACCGGGGCGGGGCTCGAGCGGATTGCGGCGGTCATGCAGGATGTCGACGACAACTTCCACACTGATCTGTTCCGTCCCCTGATCGCCGAGGTCGGGGGGCTCGTCGGGCGACCCTATCCCGGCGGACCCGCCAACGGTGGCGTATCGTATCGCGTGCTCGCCGACCACAGCCGGGCGGTGACATTTCTCCTCCTCGACGGCGTGTATCCGTCGAACGAAGG
The DNA here is from genome assembly GCA_050732975.1 of Gemmatimonadales bacterium. GTDB lineage: Bacteria > Gemmatimonadota > Gemmatimonadetes > Gemmatimonadales > GWC2-71-9 > Palsa-1233. The sequence goes on along the minus strand of JBOHRZ010000056.1, from coordinate 3,871 downwards.
ACGCGGTTTCGTGTTACGTCGCATCCTGCGCCGCGCGGTGCGCCACGCCTGGCTGCTGGGTCGCCGCGAGCCGACGCTCGCACCGCTGGTGCCCGAAGTGATCGTGTTGATGGGCGATGCCTATCCCGCGTTGCGCGACAAGGAGGGCTACATCAGCGACGTGGTCCGCCAGGAGGAACAGCGCTTTCTCGAAACCATCGAAGCCGGGCTCGATCGCCTGGAGCAACTTCGCGCCAGCGGCGAGGGCCGGATCACCGGGTCCGAAGCCTTCCGACTCTTCGATACCTATGGCTTTCCGATCGACCTCACGCAGTTGATCGCGTCGGAGTGGGGTATCGGCGTCGATGTCAGCGGGTTCGAGCACGCCATGGACGCGCAGCGCCAGCGCAGTCGCGCAGCTCAGCGCGTCCAGGCGGTCGCCGCGACCGGTCCGCTCCAGGCCTTCGCGGATCTCTCCGCCGACACCGGCACGCGTTCGCGTTTTGTCGGATATGAAACCACCGACGCCGAGACGCGGGTGGTGCGCGCCGCGGGCGAAGGCGACCGCTTCGAGCTGGTGGTCGAGGACAATCCGTTCTACGCCGCGGGCGGCGGGCAGATCAGCGATACCGGTGCGGTGGCTGGTGACGGCTGGAAGGTCCTCGTTGCCGATGTGCTCAAGGATCCCGAATTCGGTTTCCGCCTTGTCGGCCGGCTCGAGGGCGACGCGCCGGTTGCCGGGTTCCATGCCCTTGCGGCGGTGGACCGTGTGCGCCGGGCGGACATCGAACGGAATCACTCCGCGACGCATCTGGTGCACATGGTGCTTCGCCGCATCCTCGGCCCTCACGTGCGCCAGCAGGGATCGCTGGTCGAGCCGGGGCGCCTGCGCTTCGATTTTTCGCACCACGGACCGATCGATCCAGGGCAACTCACCGAAATCGAGGTCGGTGTCAACGAGTTGATCCTGGCGAACGCCGAGACCGAGACGCGGGAAATGACGCTGGACAAGGCGCTCGACCTGGGTGCCATGGCATTCTTCGCCGACAAGTACGGCGAGGTCGTGCGGGTGGTGCGGATCGGCGACTCGATCGAACTCTGCGGCGGCACCCACGTTCGCAGCGCCGGCCAGATCGGCCTCTTCCGATTCAGCGGGCAGGGCGGCGTCGCCGCTGGCGTACGCCGGATCGAAGCGGTGACGGGGCGTGCCGCGTATGGCGGAGTCCGCGAACTCGACGCGCGGATCGCCACCCTCGCCGGCACGCTGCGCGCCCAACCCGACCACTTGGAACGTCGGATCGAGGCGCTGCTATCGGAGCGCGAACGGCTCGAGGCCGAGCTCCGCACGGCGATGGCGAGTGGAGGAGGCGAGACACCGCAGATGGTCAGGGTCAACGACGTGGACGTCTACGTCCAGCAGGTGCCGTCAACGGACCGCGACTTCCTGACCCCGTTGGCGGACGCCTTCCGGAGGCGGCATCCGCGACATTCCGCGGTGCTGTATGTCAGTCCGGATGGCTCGCCTTCGTTCGTCTCGGGCTCGGTGTCACCGGACCTGGTGGATCGCGCCGGATCCGACGCCAGATCGCTGATCAAGACCGTAATTGCCCACTACGGTGGCAGGGGAGGCGGAAGTCCGACCTACGCATCCGGGAGCCTCGGCTCGGAGAGCAGTTCGACCTTGTCGCAGAATATCCAGAAAGTGCTCGCCAATTGGCCGCTGACTCCCTGAACCACGATGCGTGGTTCGAGCAGCATACCACCGGCGCCCCGGAGCACCTGGCGCGCCGGACCGCGGACTTTTTTCGCGCCGCATCGGGCGACCTGGTGTCGCGGCTCGCGGCGGCGGGCGATATGGCCCTGGTAACCGCGACAGGTGGCGGCGCTGCTCGCGGCGCCGCGCTTGATCTCCTCGCGGCGGATGCGCTGATCACCCTCGCGCTGCTCGCCAGCGCCGAAGCGGATCCGACGGCGCTCGCCGCCGCTGCGCGGGCGCTGCGGACCCGGGCGGTGGGATGATCGATCTTCATTCCCACCTTCTCCCTGGCGTGGACGACGGTTCGCGCACTGCGGCGCAGTCGGCGCGGGTGCTGCGTTCCTTCGCAGGAAAGGGGATCACTGACGTCTGCTGTACGCCTCATCTGCTGGCGTCGCACATCGACCAGGGATGGCCGGCGAACTACGAAGCCGCATGGACCCGGCTTGGCGCCGAAGCCCCGGCCCAGGTCCGTCTGCACCGCGGCGCCGAAGTGATGCTTGACCGTCCCATTCCCGGCGCCGCGGCGGAACGGAGGGTGACGCTCGGCGGGTCGCGGTATCTTCTGGTCGAATTCGCGCGGATGGTTCCGGCCGACATCGTCGCCCGGGCCCTCACCGAGGTGATCCGCTGCGGCCTGGTGCCGGTGCTGGCGCATCCCGAGCGGTATTCCTCCTGCTCCATCGAGACGGTGCAGGCCTGGCGCGACCTCGGTTCGGTGATCCAGGTGGACGCGACCACGGTGACCTTGCCGCGCCGCCGCGGCGAGCGGGCTCGCGAACTGGTGTTCGCCGGACTGGCCGATATCCTCGCGGCGGACAACCACGGCGACGAACGCAGCGTGGCGACGGCGCTTGACTGGCTTGCGGACCTCGACGCGGCGGAGCAGGCGACGCTGCTGCTCGAGACCAATCCCCGCGCCATCCTCGACGACCTGAGCACCTACGAGGTGGATCCCTTGCCCGTCAAGCGATCGGTGTGGCGATCGATGCGGCGGATCTTTCGCAGCGAATGAGCGACTCGGCCCGCATCCAGAGCGGCCTGGAGCGCCTCGCCGCGCTCGCCGCCGCGGTGGCTCGCGACGCCGCCGCTCTCGAACCGATCGTGGCGGCAATGCGCGACTGCCTTGCCCGCGGCGGGACGCTCTTCTTCGCCGGCAACGGCGGATCCGCCGCCGATGCGCAGCATCTCGCCGCCGAGTATGTCGTGCGGTATCGTCGCTCGGCGCAACCGCCACTGCGTGCCATCGCGCTCACGACCGATACGTCGGCGCTCACCGCTGCCGCGAACGATTTCGGATACCGGGAAGTCTTCGCCCGCCAGTTGCGCGCACTGGCCAGGCCCGGCGACCTGCTCGTCGTGCACAGCACGTCCGGCGACAGCGCCAACTGCGTCGCGGCGGTCCATGCGGCTCGCGAGCTCGGGGTCACCAGCGTCGGGTTTCTCGGCGGATCGGGCGGCGCGCTTGCCTCGATCGTCGATCATCGCTTCGTGGTCGCCGACGACGGCGTCAATCACGTGCAGGAACTTCACCTCGCGGTGCAGCACCAGATTGCCGCGATCCTGACCGGAGAGTTCGGCGGATGATATCCCTCGCGGGCAAACGGATTCTGATCACTGGCGGCTCCCGCGGGATCGGTCGGGCCACGGCGCTGCTTTGCGCCCGGGCCGGCGCCGACGTTGCCATCACCTATCACACCCGGCGCGCCGATGCCGACGCGGTGGCGCGAGGAGTGCGCGAACTTGGACGCCGCACCTACATCATCGGCGGCGACCACGCCGACGCCGGCTGGGTCCGGCAGGCGTTCGCCGAAATCACCGCGGCGATGGGCGGCCTGGACGGATTCGTCGCCAATCACGGCGTCTGGCCGGTAGCCGACGTCCCGCTGGCGCAACTCGACCCCGCGCGATGGCAGCATACCGTGCGCGTCAATCTTGACGCCGTCTTCCTCACCACGCGGGCGGCACTCGGCGCCATGGGATCCGCGGGGCGTGTCGTCATCGTGACCAGTACGGCGGGACAGCGTGGTGAGGCATTCCACGCCGATTACGCCGCCAGCAAGGGCGCGCTGATCTCGATGGTCAAGTCCCTTGCCATCGAGTGCGCGCCCGGTATCACGGTCAACAGTGTCGCGC
>JBOHRZ010000055.1:0-11467 GCA_050732975.1 Gemmatimonadales bacterium | reverse complement strand
ACGGTTATCCCGAGGGAAATGACGTCAGTCGCAGTGAACGGGAAAGTATGAACCTGTTGCGCAACCCTATTTCAGCAGCCTGCTAGGCACCTCATGGGGGCAACCTTCAGTTGCCGATCTGCGTCAGTTCGTCGCGTCGATCCGACACGGCCGATTGCGCGCCTCGTCACTCGGGGGCGCCCGCGGATCAACATCGGCGGCTACTCTAAGCGCCCGTCGGCCCATCGGCGTTGTCGCCCTGCAATACGAGATCCTTTCGAGAGATGTGGTCCCGGATCGCGAGGCGCGCCGTGATTCGGAGTGCGTTGTCGGCGCCACGGAAGCGGTCCAGCTCATGCGCAAGCAACCAGAACGCAACGTAGCCAGCGGCCGTATCCTGCGGGCAGATCTTGAGCGGACTACCGAGGCGATTGCCTGTCGGCAATTCGGGTCCGCGATAATGAGCGGCAGTCGTATCATCAAAGATCGCAAAGCTCTCATCGTCTCCCTCAATCCCAGGGAGGCGCACCCAGAGCGTGAAGGTGAGATTTACATTGTTCGCGCTGTCCCGATTCGTGATTTCCACGGATGGAAACAGGACGACGACACCGATGTCGTTGCTGGAGGCATCCGCTAATGCTACCACGTAGAACCCCGTTCCTCGAACATCAATGTCGAGCGGTTCCGCGCGCGGAGGGAACATCGGCCGGTGTTCGGCGCTGAAGGCGGTGAGCGCCGACGGCGGCGTCCATCCGGAGAAGGTCTGCAAGCATCGGCTGGCGGTGGCGCTGGCGGGCTTGCCGGCGCCAGTGCGGGCGGCGTTACGCGCGGTGGTTCCGAAGGGGTCGCGGCGATGATCCGGGCAAGGGCGAGGAGCGAGCTGTCGATGTCGTCAGTCGGCATCCCGAACGATCGCCAGGCAGGATCAACGGAACGTCAACGGGAACAGCACGGGCCGTCGCGGCCGCCGCGCCACAGATTGTATCTCATGGGCGCGCCGTCCTGTCGGCGGGGTCACAGAAATCATGCAAGGCGACGGTGTGTGAGGTGTCGCCACGCGAACGAAGCCGAAGGCACGCGTAGTCGATGGAATCGGCATAGACGCCGAACCGCGCCACCGCGCGCTGGGCCGCCGGTGCATCGTGCATCCGCGACATGCGTTCTTCTTGGAGGGCCGACAAGGACTGTTCTCGGGTCAAGTGGTCCAAACTCAGAGAGTCGGCCCGCCACTGCTGCTTTGGGCGATACGCAGCGGGGTCACCAGATAGGATCGCGCAACCGCTTACGAGCGCCAGTGCGATGGGAGACAAGTGTATCACGGTAACGCACCAGCTCCAATTCAGTGCGTGCGCCGCTTCGTGTCTCGCGATGCTGCGATCGACTTTCACCGCTTCCGCTTCCCGGTCTCCCGGACGATCAGGGCGCCCGGCTCGATGCCGAGCGCCCCGGCCAGCCGGTCGAGCGTGTCGAGGGAGACTTGGCCGGTCTCGTTGTGAAGGAGGCGACTGATTGTGCGGATGGCGACGCCGGAGGATCGGGCGAGCTCGGCTTGCGTCATGCCATTCTTGCCGAGGAAGTCGTCGAGCCAGAAGACCGTAGGCATGGCGGAAAGTAGCCGGTCACTTGTGGCTTGACAACGACCGGCCACTAGTGGCATTGTTCTCGCGGCCCCGACAACCGGAGAAGATCATGAGAGAGGGACGCAACCCGCGTAACCGCAAGGTGCCGAAGACGCGGGGGCCGTACTGGCGAAAGCGGAAGGCCGGGCCGCCGCGCGCCTATGGGGACTTCCGATTCCTCGGGGCAGGACAGGAGCCGCTCGTCGCACCGGGCGAGAAGTTCGCGACGACCGACCCGGTGACCGCGTCGCAACTCTACGCGACGCGCCTCGCCGTGCTCTCGGACGGCTCGACGCCGCGACCGATCGCGGCGAAGCGGCAAGGATCGATCAGCGCGACGGTTACCGAGTTCTTCGCCCATCGCCGCAAACATATCGCGGTCACCGAGGCGTGGATCGCGAATCAGGAAATCATGCTCGGCCGCGCGGTGCGATTCTTCGGCGCCGATCGCGAGATGCGGAACATCCGGCCAGACGATGTGCTCGAATGGGTCGCAGCGCTCCGCGAGGAAGAGACCTGCCGCGGGACGCACTTCCGGGGCGAGTCGTTGCGGAAGCATATCCACACGCTCGCCGAACTCTTCTCGCGGGCGCAGCGCACCGGCGCGGTGCCACCAGGGTACAACCCCGTCTCTTTGCTGGAGAAGAATGAGCGCCCGCAAGCCGACCCGTCGCCCAACGTATGGCTGGAGGTCGACGACGCGGCCCGTCTGCTCGAAGCCGCACGGACGTATCCGGTGACACCGGTGCGCAAGGACCCGACGCGGCTGCGCGACCCCGCCACGATGCTGGCGTATCCGCACCTCGCAACGTTCCTGCTCACTGGCGGGCGAGCCGACGAAGTGCTCGGCCTGGACGTGGCGGACCTGCTGTTCGATCGGAAGTTGATCGCATTCCGGCCGAACCAGTGGCGCCGGGGGAAGAAAGGGAAGACGGCCGGCGCCGAGCGCATGGTGCCGATGTGGCCGCAACTCGAAGCGATCCTGCGGGATTACCTGCAAGGGCGGCACCTGGAGCTTCGACTCCAATTCGACACGACGCTGCTCTTTCCGTCGGCGGAGACCGGACGCCGACTCAACGACATTCGCAAGATGATCGACCGCGTCGCCAAGCGGGCAGGTCTGCAGGAGGGCATCTACCGCGCTACGGCCTTCCGGAAGACTTTCGCGACGGCGGCGCTCCAGATCCTCGACCATGGCGCGCCGATCGCGCAGCGGACCGTCCAAGCGTGGCTAGGCCATGCCAGCGGCGCGATGCTCGAAGCGGTGTACGGCAAGCTCGGCACTGTGCGGCACCGCCGCGAAGTGGTGGAGTATCGGGCGAATGTGTCCGGCGCGTCGACAGCGGGACCGGTCCGACGGTCGGAGGGCGTCGCCGTATGATCGGTAGCCGTGCACCGGGCCGGGCGGCGTTATCTTGCAGGCCGCCACAACAGACTGAGTCGTCGATGTTCGCAGATGCTTGCGAGCGAGCGTGGAAGTTCACTCGCCCGATCATTACGGCCGTTCACCGCTCCGATGGGACGTGCGCGTCAAGCGTGGCGGCCTGTATCATCGTCAACCAAGACGGCTGGTTCTTGTCTGCTGGGCATGTTGGAAATAACGTCGTTGCCTTGGACGCCGAAGTGCGGACGGGCGGGCGCAACCTGCCGTCGACTCCATCGGTTCCCGCGAACGCTTCCCGACAGGTTCGACGGGCCGCGATGCGTCTGCACGCCCCGCAGCCGTATACCAAGCATTACATGGTTTGGTGGGGAGGGGACGGCCATGCCCTCGCGGAGAGTTATATCATCACCGACGTCGACCTCATGCTCGGCCGGCTCGACAATTTCGATCCCGCTTCCGTCGGAGAGTATCCGATATTCAAGGATCCCGCTTCTCCGATCCGCCAGGGCACCAGCCTTTGCCGACTCGGCTATCCCTTTCCGCATATCCAAGTGGACTTCGACGCCGCGGCGAATCGGTTCGATTTCAAAGCCATCGCCTTGCAGAGCTTCGCGATCGACGGGATACTTACGCGGCAAATGGAGGTCGGCACCAACGCTGCAGGGTACAAGCACGTTTGGCTAGAAACATCTAGCCCCGGGCTGAAGGGCCAGAGCGGCGGCCCGATAATTGACGTGGACGGCACCGTGTGGAGCGTTCAAGCACATACCGATAGCATGTCGTTGGACTTTGATCCGGCCGTCCCAAACGACAGGACGGGCAGAAAGGAACATCAGTTCCTTAACGTCGGTAGAGGCGCTCACCCGGCGACCATTGTGGGCCTCTTGAACGAGAAGCACGTCTCACACGTACTCGGACGGTAGGAGGTATGATGACGGAGACAACGACGCACCGGCCGGTCCCAACCCCGAATGCTTCGGCGCGGCTGAGCCCCGGCTCTCGGCTATGGGGACCAAACGAAATCGTTCCGATTGCCGCCAGGACCCTCACTATTCGCGTCGCAGATACCGACGGAGAGCCGGTGGATCCTTCGGCCGCGTCAGAACTAACTGATTGCGTCGGTCAATCGAGTTAGGATGCGCCCGCCTCTGCTCACCGCCGGCACCGGTGTAGTCACAGAAGTAGTCACGGACAGATCGATTTCGGCAAGCGCCAGCGAGCGGTGACCACGTTGGAAGCCGCTTTCTAGCGCTCTTTGGCGCTCACGAAAGAGCTTTGGGAGCGGAAGGTCCCGGGTTCAAATCCCGGCGCCCCGACTGATTCAGCCGCGCTTCACGGCGGCGGACGGGGAATGGCGTTGGGCACCCGACCGAATCGATCCGGCGCGGCACCGACCCACTTCGGCAGGTGATACGGCAACGGCTCGAACACGTCGCTCTCCAGCGCCGGATTGATCACGATATCGGTATAGTCCTCGGCGGTGGTCAGCACGCCGCCCAGGTAGAGCCGCACACTCTGCTCCAGCCAATCCCCGCCCGCCTGGCGATAGGCGCCGATGCGGGCGTCCAGAGGGCGGCGCGGGTCGCTGCCGTTGTTCTCGATCAACCGCACCAGCAGATAGTGCGACTTCTGCAGCCAGAACTGGTTCGACGTCGAATCGCCCGCCAGCGCACCAACGACCAGAATCGGCTGATGATCCCAGGTCGTTTCGTGCACCTTGCTGAGGTCGAACCCGTACCGCTGGAGCGCTGCGATCACCTGATCCGGCGGGCCGCACCGCAGGTCGCGCAGCAACGTGTACAGCGGCAGGATGCCCTGGCTCTGCCCGCGGAGTTGCCCCCGCCCGAATTCATAGGTCGAGTCGTTGCGATAGATGAACGCGCGTCCGGTGATCCCCGGTGCGACGTCGACGCGCATCAGGCCCGGCTGTTTGACCGTGACGTACCAGGTCTCCAGCCGCTGTTCGAGCGAGAGGAGCGTGCGTTGTACGTAATGCGCGGTGCGGAAGCACTTGCCCCGGTACATCCGGTGGGCGGCCCGGATCACCTCCGCGCCGCTACGCGGCGACGGTGCCGGGTTCGACGCGGCGATCAGGACCGGAAGCAGGAGCAACATGCCGGTTGCGGCCAACCTTCCCGATGAGGATTGGTAGTCTGCGCGCTGCGGGTAGATTATCGACGGGACCCACGCCCCTGCAACCTCTGGCCGGAGACATTGGCATGGCGATGCTGCACGAGTTCAAGGAGTTCGCCGTCCGGGGCAACGTAATGGATCTCGCCGTCGGCGTCATCATCGGCGCCGCCTTCGGCAAGATCGTCGATTCGGTGGTCAACGACCTGGTCATGCCCCTGGTGGGACGCGCCTTCGGCGGATTCGCCTTCTCCAACTACTTCCTGCCGCTCAAGGCGGTCCCGCCCGGAACGGCACATTCACTCGAAGCGATGAAGGCCGCAGGAATCCCCGTCTTTGCCTATGGTAATTTTCTCGCCGTCTCGCTCAACTTTCTGATCCTGGCGTTCATCATCTTCGAAATGGTCAAGGCGATGAACCGGCTCCGCCGCAACCCGCCGCCGCCCGCCGCGCCGGCCCCGTCTCCGCCCAGCGAAGAAGTGGTGCTGCTGCGGGAAATCCGGGACGCCGTCCGCCGGTAGTGCTAATTTCCGGGCCATCGGCGCCCGTAGCTCAGCTGGATAGAGCGACAGCCTTCTAAGCTGTGGGTCGCAGGTTCGACTCCTGCCGGGCGCGCTCGGATCAGACCGCTCCAGGAGACGCTCGACATGGCCGACGATGATCTCTTCGCCTCGCCGAAATCGCGCACTGTCGCCTTCATCCTGGCGCTGGTGCTCGGCGTCTTCGGGGCGCATCGTTTCTATGCCGGCAAGGTCGGCAGCGGCATCCTGCAATTATGCACCCTGGGCGGCCTCGGCCTCTGGTGGCTGTACGATGTGATCGTGATCGCGTCGGGCTCGTTCCGCGACGCCGAGGGGCGCCTGATATCCAACTGGGAACCGGAGAGCGAGCACCTGGTCACCTCGGGCACCGCGGCCGAGATTCTCGATGAACTCGACGCCTTGCGGGCGGAGGTCAGTCACATGCAGGAGCGGGTCGATTTCGTCGAACGCCTCCTGGCGAACCCGGATCGCGGCGAGACCCCGCTGCAGTAGAGCTACTCGCCCACGGGCCGCGTCGAGCCCTGATAGAGCGCCTCGGCGCGCTCCCGGCTGGCATGATCGCCGAAGATCTTTTCCCCGTCGAACCGACCGTTCTCGATGAAGACCTCGGAGATATTGCGCCCGGCGCTCACGCTTCCCGCGAGAAACACGCCGGGTGCGTCTGTTTCCAGAGTCTGCCGGTCGATCGTCGGACGCCCCGAGTCCGGGTCGCATCGTACGCCGACCGCCGCCAGGAGGTCATAATCCGGATGGTAGCCGGTGAGAGAATAGACCCGGTCCGCGGGAAGCTGTTCGACCTCTCCCTGCACCCGGCGGATCGTCACGGCGGCGGGCGAGATGGCCGTGACCATCGCGCCAAAGCGGGCGGCGATTTCGCCGGCCTTGAGACGGTTCTCGATATCGGGCCGCAGCCAGAACTTCACAGTGGGCTTGAGCGTTCCACCGCGGTAGACGAGCGTGACCCGGCCGCCGGCCCGGAAGCATTGCAGCGCCGCCTCCACCGCGGAGTTCTTGCCGCCAACGATCACCACGTCACGGCCGTACGTGAGGTGCGCTTCGTCGAACCAGTGGGTGACATGCGGCAGCTCTTCGCCTGGAACGTTGAGGAGGTTGGCATGCTCGAAATATCCAGTGGCGAGAACCAGACGGTCGCATTGGATCGCGCCATTGCCGAAGCGGTCGCGCACCCGGCAGACGATTCGGTTGCCGCGGCGCTCGGCTCCGACCAGCCGGCAATAGGTCCGGATCCGGAGTCGCTCGACACGCGCGACGCCCCGGTAGTATTTGAGCGCCTCTTCCCGGGTGGCCTTGCTGCCGCTGCACGTGAACGGGTGGTTGCCGATCTCGAGCCGTTCCGGGGTGGTGAAGAACGTCATGCCGATCGGGTAGCGGACGATCGAATTGACGACGGCCCCGGTGTCGATCACCAGCGCCTGGATGCCGCGTCGCTGCGCCGAAACGGCGCAAGCCAGTCCGATCGGTCCCGCACCCACGATCAGGGCTGGAACGTGTTCAGTTTCGTCCATGCTGCAAACACACCCTCCCGCGACTAAGCTCCACTCGTGCTGGAACCTACGCCGTCCGCGGTAGCCCCGCGACTTCGGGAGAAGCGGAGCTGGCTGCCGTTCCTCGTGAGCGCGATCTTCCACACTATCCTGGTATTGCTGTTGATCTTCGGCGTACCACAGGGCAATTCGATCGGAGCGCGGCGCGTCCCGCAGGAAGTTGTCCAGCCGCTGGCGATCGCCCCCAACCCGCCGTCGAGCCGACTGCGCACCGTTCCCGCGCCACGGCACCCGGAGCCGAGAGTTCAATCGACGCCGCCACCACCCCCTCCGCCTCCTCCTCCGCCGCCGCCTCTCACGGAGCAGCAACTCGGACCCAATTCAACCAAGCCCGACGCGCCCGCCAAGGAGGCGGCGAAACCGCCTCCGCCGGTGCCGAGCCAGGCGGAGCCGCCGCCAAGTGTCTCCACCGCGGCGCAACCGCCGGCGCCGGAGCCGGTGAAACCCGATCCACCGGCGCCGGCGAAGATCGCCGTGCCACACCCGGGAACGGCGATGGCTGCCGGGCTTCCGCAGCCGACCACCTCGCCCTGGGGTCCGCCACGTCTCGATTCGGCGAGTGGCGCGCCACCCGCAGTCGCCGTGACGACACCCACCGGGATGGGAGCGCGGAGCGGCCTCGCCGACCGCGATCCCGAGAAGTGGGAGCAGTCATTCGACGACGAGACAGCCGGTCGCTGTGTCGACATTCCGGACCTCGGCCGGAACCCCGATGGCACGCCGGTGCTGGCCACCGTGATCGGTCGGATTCTCGACACCGACGGGCGGCGTCCCCTGGCCGGGGCCCGTTTGCAACTGATGGGAACGCCGTTCGGCACGTTCAGCGATTCCGACGGTGAGTACCGGCTTGAATTCGATCCGCATCTGCTGGCGAAGTGCCGCAAGCAGTACGTCGAAGTCGTCGCACCGGGCTACGCCACACAGTTGCTGACGCTGGCGATCGGACCGCGGGTGCGCAGCGACGACGTAGTCATGCGGCGGCATTGATCGATGGCTGACGACGGCATCATCTGGGAGCCGGATCCGTCCCGGGCCGCCGACACGCATCTGTCGCGCTTCGTTGCAATGTTGCGCTCGACCGGTGTCGAGCTCGGCCGCGACCACGATGCTGACGCGTTCTTTGCGCTGCACCAATGGTCGGTCCGGAACCGGGCGGCGTTCTGGGCCGCAGTGTGGCGCGACAGCGCCGTGATTGCCGATCGGCGGGCCGACGGGAGCGAGTGGGACGAGATCGTGGTCGGCGCCGAGCGAATGGCACCCCCTGATTCAGTTCGAGGGCCGCGCTGGTTCACCGGGGCACGTCTCAACTTCGCCGAAAACCTCCTCCGCCGGGACGGCGACACGGCGGCGATCGTGAGTTGGGACGAGCGCGGCCGGCTGGCAACGCGGAGCTGGCGCGAACTCCGTCGCGATGTCGCCGCGTGCGCCGGCGGGCTGCGGGCCCTCGGCGTCGTCGCCGGCGATCGCGTCGCCGGTTGGCTGCCGAACCTGGCCGAGACAGTTGTCGCCATGCTGGGTGCCGCGGCCGTCGGCGCGGTATGGACGTCGTGTTCGCCCGATTTCGGCGTCGACGGCGTGATCGATCGGTTCGGGCAGACGGAGCCGATCGTATTGATCTTCGCCGACGGCTATCGCTATGGCGGCAAGATCCACGACTGCACCTGCCGAGCGGCTGAACTGCTGCCGCGCCTGCCCAGCGTCCACCGCGCCGTGATGATCAGCAATACCGGCGACGGCGCATTGCCGCCCGACACGCGGTGCCTGCACTGGGACGCGCTGCTGGCGTCCGGCAGGGAAGCGCCGCTCCGCTTTGAACGCCTGCCGTTCGATCACCCCTTGTACATCCTGTACTCGTCCGGCACCACCGGCCTGCCCAAGTGCCTGGTGCATTCGGCCGGGGCCACGCTGTTGCAGCATCTCAAGGAACATCGACTGCACGTCGATCTCCGCGCGGGCGAGCGGCTTTTCTATTCCACCACGTGCGGATGGATGATGTGGAACTGGCAGGTGAGCGCGCTCGCCGCGGGGGCAACGCTGGTGCTCTACGATGGGTCGCCGCTTCCGCCGGCCGAACCGGACATTCTCTGGCGCATGGCGGCCGAGGAGAGCGTGCAGGTCTTCGGCACCAGCGCCAAATATCTCGGGCTTGCCGAAAAGGACGGCCTGGTGCCGTCGCGTCACGACCTGAACGCACTGCGCGCGGTGCTCTCGACCGGCAGTCCGCTCGCCGCGGACAGTTTCGAGTGGGTGCGGAATGCCGTCGGGCCTCAGGTGCAGACAGCCAGCATTTCCGGTGGCACCGACATCGTCTCATGCTTCGTGCTCGGCAACCCGTGGTGTCCGGTGCGGCGGGGCGAAATCCAGGGCGCCGGACTCGGCATGGCGGTGGAGATCTTCGACGAACAGGGAAAACCGTCGCCGGTCGGCACGCCGGGCGAACTGGTGTGCACCGCGCCGTTTCCGTCGATGCCGGTCCGGTTCTGGAACGACCCTGACGGGCGCAAGTATCGCGCGGCATACTTCGAGACATTTCCCGGCGTCTGGCGCCACGGCGATTGGATCGCGCGCACGCCATCCGGTGGCTACGTGATCAGCGGGCGCAGCGATGCGACGCTCAATCCCGGAGGCGTGAGGATCGGCACCGCGGAGATTTACCGCCAGGTCGAGACGTTGCCGGAAGTGGTCGAGAGCCTGGTCGTTGGGCAGCGAATCCCGGGGAACGGAACTCCCGACGAACGGATCGTGCTCTTTGTCCGGCTGCGGCGCGGAACGACATTGACCGGCGAGCTGATCGACGCAATCCGCAGCCGGATCCGCCACGGTACTTCGCCGCATCACGTTCCCCGGGTCGTAGTGCAGGTGGCCGACCTGCCGCGAACCCGCAGCGGCAAACTGAGCGAGCTCGCCGTCCGCGACGTGATCGAGGGCCGCGAGGTCAGCAACCTGCACGCCCTGGCCAATCCCGAGGTACTCGCGGAATTCCGCAGTCTGCCGGAACTGCGCTGACCGCGAACCAGCGGGGCGGGCGTCGGGTTTAGCTTTCCGGGGGGTTTACCACGGAGGCGCGCATGACCAGCACTGCTTCGGCTCCTCCCGGGCTCACGACGAGCAAGGCGCCGTTCATCGAACAGGCCCGGGCCGAGGGCCGGTTGTACATCGAGCAGCCATACGAGCTGTACTCCGCGGCGAATCACGACGCATGGCAACGCCTCTATGCCCGGATGCACGATCGCTGGGAGCGCTACGCCAACCTTCGCTTTCTCGAAGGGATCGCCACTCTGCGGCTCGACCCCGAGCGGGTGCCGCACCTGGAGGACGTCAACCGCTTCATGGCGCCCCTCACCGGCTTCCGGGCCAAGGCGGTGAGCGGGTACGTGCCGGCCTACATGTTCTTCGACTGCCTGCGGCAGCGCGAGTTCCCCACGACGGTGACCATCCGCGACGGTGCCGTGCTCGACTATCTCCCCGAGCCCGACATCTTCCACGACATCGCGGGTCACGTCCCGATGCATACCGACAAGGCCTTCGCCGACACGCTGGTGCTGTTCGGCGAGGCCGCGCAGACGGCCGCGGAACGCGCCACGGAAATTCGCGACGAACACGAGCGGGTGCGCCGGGTCACCAGTGTAATCAAGGCGATGGCGCGTTTCTTCTGGTTCACGATCGAATTCGGCCTGATGCGCGGGCCAGAGGGGACCCTCAAGGCCTACGGCAGCGGACTGCTGTCGTCGTACGGCGAACTGGAACATTGCATCGAATCGCCCGAGGTGCAGCGGTGGCCGTTCCAGCTCGAATGGGTCATCAACCAGTACTTCGAGATCGACCACTATCAACCGCTGCTGTTCGTCGTCGATTCATTCGAACACCTGTTCAGCGAGGTCGGGCGGCTGGCCGACTGGGTGAAGAGCGGCCGGCTCGACAACGTCTCCCCCGGAGAACCGGCGATCGGCGAAGCCGACCTGGCCTCCTTCCTGAGCGCCAGCCTGCACTGAGGTGATATCACCATGACATCGACATTGACAACCGAAGATCCGGCGGCGACGCACGACGCGTTTCCGATCAACGGCACCGACTACATCGAGTTCTACTGCGGCAACGCCAAGCAGTCGGCGCATTACTACCGCGCGGCGTGGGGCCATCGTCTGGTGGGCTACCGTGGACCGGAGACCGGGGTCCGCGACCGGACCTCGTATCTGCTGGTGCAGGACAAGCTGTGCATGGTGCTCACATCGCCGATCGGCCCCGAGG
>JBOHRZ010000054.1:0-11642 GCA_050732975.1 Gemmatimonadales bacterium | reverse complement strand
GCCTCGCTCTCTTCGCTCTCCTCGCTCTCCTCGCTCTCCTCGCTCTCCTGCTTCTTATCTTTGCCCCATGCTCCAGCCCCGGATCCGCAACTTCTGCATCGTCGCGCACATCGACCACGGCAAGTCGACGCTGGCCGACCGCCTGATCGAGCTCACCGGGACGGTGGCCAAGCGGGACATGCGCGAGCAGTTGCTCGACACCATGGACCTGGAGCGCGAGCGCGGCATCACCATCAAGCTCAACGCGGTCCGCATGCAGTACACGGCGCGCGCCGGGGTCGAGTACGAACTCAATCTGATCGACACTCCGGGGCACGTCGACTTCACCTACGAAGTGTCGCGCTCGCTGGCGGCGTGCGAGGGCGCGATTCTGGTCGTCGATGCGACGCAGGGCGTCCAGGCGCAGACGCTGTCCAATCTTTTCCTCGCGCTCGACGCCGGGCTGGAGATCATCCCGGTGCTCAACAAGATCGACCTTCCGGGAGCGGAACCCGATCGCCGCGCCCGGGAGATCATCGACCTGATCGGTTCCCGGCGGGACGAGATCCTGTCGGTATCCGCCAAGGACGGCACCGGCGTGCCGGCGCTGCTGGAAGCGATCGTGGCCCGGGTGCCGGCGCCCCGCGGCGACAACGATGCGCCGCTCCGGGCGCTGATCTTCGACTCGTACTACGACCGTTATCGTGGCGTGATCCCCAGCATCCGGGTCGTCGACGGCACCATCCGGCCGGGGATGCAGATCAGCTTCGGCGCCCATCCCGACGACGTCTATGGCGTCGACGAGGTCGGCGTCCTGGCGCTGGGGCAGCACCGCACCGACGCGCTCACGGCCGGCGAGGTCGGCTACTGCGTCGCCAATTTGCGCGACGTGCGCGATGCCCGGGTCGGCGACACGGTGCTCGACGCCGCGGATCGCGCCACCGAACTGCTGCCGGGCTATCGCGAGGTCAAGTCGATGGTGTTCGCGGGCGTCTATCCGTCGGACGCGGCGCAGTACGAGCCGCTCCGCGACGCGCTGGAGAAGTTGCGCCTCAACGACGCCTCGCTGCAGTACGAGCCGGAATCGTCCAGCGCGCTCGGGTTCGGCTTCCGCTGCGGGTTTCTCGGTCTGCTGCACATGGAGATCGTCCAGGAACGGCTGGAGCGGGAGTTCTCGCTGACGCTGATCACCACGGTCCCTACGGTGGAATACCATGTGTACCTGACCGACGGCACGATGACCCTGGTGGAAAATCCCAGCGCGCTGCCCGATCCCGCCACCATCGCGCGGATCGAGGAGCCGTACGTCAAGGCCCGGATCATGGCGCCGGCCGAATACATCGGCGGCATCATGCAGCTCGGGCAGGAACGCCGCGGCGTCTATCACGGCATGACATACATCGACACCGCCCGGGTCGAATTCACCTTTGATTTTCCGCTGGGCGAGATCGTGCTCGACTTCTACGACAAGCTCAAGTCGATATCGCGCGGCTACGCCTCGCTCGACTATGAGCTGACCGGCTTCCGGGAATCGGAGCTGGTCAAGCTCGACATGCTGATCAACGGCGAGCCGGTCGATGCCTTCAGCGTCATCATCCATCGCGACAAATCGTATGAATGGGGCCGCAAGCTCGCGGAGAAGCTCAAGGAACTGATTCCGCGGCAGCTTTTCGCGGTGGCGATTCAGGCGGCAATCGGCAACAAGGTGATCGCTCGCGAGACGATCTCGGCGCTGCGCAAGGACGTGCTGGCCAAGTGCTACGGCGGCGACATCACCCGCAAGCGGAAACTCCTGGAGAAGCAGAAGGAGGGGAAGAAGCGGATGAAACAGGTCGGCAGCGTGGAGATTCCGCAGGAAGCCTTCCTCGCGGTGCTGCAGGTCGAGTGACCGCGCCCGGCGCAGGTCGGCCGACGCGGGACGATCCCCGCCTGGTCATCGGCTTCGACGCCGTTCGCGCCTTTCGCAACCGCACCGGACTCGGCAATTACGCCCGCGGCGTGCTGCGGGCGCTGCGACAGCGCGATCCGGCGCTGGAGATGCACCTCTATTCGCCGTGGCGTCCGCGCCAGGAGTTCGCCGGTCTCCCGGCCGAGCTCGGCGCGATGATCCACCTCCCGGCGGAGCGCGCCGGTCGATCCCGCGGTTCGCTCTGGCGCGAGTTCCGGGCTGGCCGCGCCGCGGCGCGCGACGGCGTCCGGCTCTTCCACGGTCTGAGTAACGTCATCCCGCGTGACCTGCCGCGGAGCGGCGTTCCCGGCATCGTCACGATACACGATCTGATCTTCGAGCAGGCGCCGCACCTGTTCCGGCCAATCGACCGCTGGAGCTACCGGCGCCGGTTCCGCTGGAGCGCCACCCACGCCGCGGCGGTCGTGGCCGACAGCCATCATACCAGCCGCGACCTGGTGAGGCGGTACCATCTCGACCCGACGCGGATCACGGTGATCCCCCCTCCCCGCGACCTCCGTTTCGCGGCGCAGCCGGCGCCGGACGAAGCCGAGCGGATGCGGGTGAAGTACCGGTTGCCGCCGCGTTTTCTGCTCTCGGTCGGCACGCTGGAACCCCGGAAAAATCAGCGGGTGCTGATCGAGGCCATAGCGAAACTCGGCGCAGGCGCGCCGGAGCCGCTGGTGCTGATCGGGCGTGATGGCGGCAGCGAGTCGGCGCTGCGGACCGAGGCCGCGGCACTCGGAGTCGCTGATCGTGTCTGGATCGAGACCGCGGTCGAATCCGGCGACCTGGCGATCGTGATGCGCGACGCCGCGGTCTTTCTCTACCCTTCGCGGATGGAAGGGTTCGGCATGCCGATTGTCGAGGCGCTGAGCGCCGGCGTGCCGGTGGTGGCCGCGAACGGCGGGCACCTCGACGACGCGGCCGGCCCCGACAGTCGCTACGTGAGCCCCGACGATGCCGGTGCCTGGGCGGAGGCCATCGCCGGAATTCTGGGCGATCCGGCCGCGGCGGATCGGATGCGAACTGCCGGGCTGGCTCACGCAGCAGCGTTCGATCCCCGACCGGTCGCCGACGCCTTGCTGAGCCTCTACCGCCGGACGCTGGCGGCCGGCTAGCTCGACGCCGGCCCTTCCCTGCTCCGGCTCCGGCGCCTGGACCGGGGCCGGGTATTTTTCCCCCCGACCTCCACTCGCGACTTTCAACGGATCGGAGCGATTTTCCGCCGATGGACTGGGTAATCGGAATTGATGTCGGCGGAACGAACTGCGTGGTCGGCGCGGTGGCAGCTGACGGCTCTCGCGTCGTCGGCGACCACTCGCAGCCGACCGGGCATACCCGCGGCCCCGGCGCCGTGATCGCCGACCTGATCGGCATGGCGCGGACGGCGATCGCCGCGGCGCGCGCCGCCGATCCGGAGGCGACGATCATCGGCGTGGGCGCCGGAGCCCCGGGTCCGCTCGACATCCATCGCGGCATCGTCCTGCTGACGCCGAACCTGGGTTGGTCGAATCTGCCGCTGCGCCGCGAGCTGTCGGCCGGGATCGGACTGGCTACGGCGTTGGAGAACGACGCCAATTGTGCCGTCCAGGCCGAATGCTGGACCGGCGCGGCGAAGCGCAGGCGGCACGTTATCGGCCTGACGCTGGGCACCGGGATCGGCGGCGGGATCGTGATCGATGGCAAACTCTATCGCGGTGCGAGCGATGCCGCCGGCGAGTTCGGGCACATCGTGATCGACATCGACGGCCCGGTCTGCGGCTGCGGCAACCGCGGCTGCCTCGAGGCGTTCGCCTCGGGCCGCAACATCGCACGACGGGCTCGCGAGAAGCTGCTCGCCG
This sequence comes from Gemmatimonadales bacterium, assembly GCA_050732975.1. GTDB lineage: Bacteria > Gemmatimonadota > Gemmatimonadetes > Gemmatimonadales > GWC2-71-9 > Palsa-1233. Next base: position 7,871 of record JBOHRZ010000054.1, on the reverse strand, counting down.
GTGCCGCGAGCCGATTGCGGGACATGGCCCACGGCGACCTCGAAGGCATCACGGCGGAGCTGGTCTACACCGCAGCCGACGCGGGCGACCCGGTCGCGCGGCAGGTCGCCGACGATACCGCGGTCTACCTCGGGATCGGCATCGCCAACCTGCTCAACATTTTCAATCCGGACACCGTGGTGGTCCTGGGCGGCGTCACCGAAGCCGGCGAGGCCCTCTTCGGCCCGCTGCGCCGCGAAGTGGCCAAGCGCGCCTTTCTCCCTGCGGTCAACGCCTGCTCGATCATTCCTGGCGCGCTGCACGGACTGGCCGGCGTCGTGGGCGCCGCGAAGGCGTTTCTCGATCAGCGCGCCGCGGGGATCGTCTGATGCCGCGGGTCGGTGTGCTCGGTTCGCTGGTGTGGGACGAGATTCACGGCCGCGACGCTTCGGCTCCTCCAGCCGAGGAATGGGGCGGAATCGCCTACGCACTCGCCGGAATGGATGCGGCACTCCCGGCCGACTGGGAACTGGTGCCGCTGATCAAGGTCGGACGCGACCTGGCGCCGCAGGCGGCGGCGCTGCTCCGCACCCTCGAGCGGGTGCCGACTCCGGCGCGGTGCATCGAGGTACCGGTGGCAAACAATCGTGTCACGCTGCGCTACCAGCCCGCCGGCCGGCGATGCGAGCGGATGTCGGGCGGCGTGCCGGGGTGGATGTGGTCGGAGCTGGGGCCGATGGTCGTCGATCTCGACGCGCTGTACGTCAACTTCATTTCCGGATTCGAAATGGCGCTCGGGACCGCGCAGGCGCTGCGGCATGGATTCACCGGACCGATCTACGCCGACCTGCACTCGCTCTTCCTGGGCATGGGAGCCGACGGAGTTCGCGCGCTGCGGCCGCTGGCCAACGCCCCGGAGTGGTTCTCCTATTTTGACATCGTGCAGATCAACGAAGAGGAAATGCGCCAGCTCGGCGATGACCCGCTGGCGATTGCGGCGGACGCCGTCGCGGCCGGCGTGTCGCTGCTCAACGTGACGCTGGACGAGCGCGGCGTGGCCTATGTGGCGCGGCCGGGGTTCGTGACACTCGGCGATCTGCGGCGAGGGGAGCGCAGCCGGTGGCCGGAAGGCACGTTGCTGCATACCGAACGGGTCAAGCCGCCGGCGGTCGACGCGCTCGACCCGACCGGGTGCGGAGACGTCTTCGGCGCCACCTGCTTTGCCCGGCTGCTGGCGGGCGACACCGCGGCAGTCTCGCTGGCGGCATCCAATCGCGCCGCGTCGCGCGCGGCGACACTCCGGGGTGCCGGCGGACTGGCCCGATTCCTTCGCGGTGAATTGGTGCCGGCGTGACGCGGGTCGTGCCGGTCCCGGCCCATCTCGACCACCTCACCGTCGACCAGTTGGCCGCCGCACTCGGACCGTGGCCTCCGGACGCGCGCATTCTGGTCGATGCTCATGCCACGGAGTGGTCGTCGCCAGCGGGATTCGTGGCGCTGCTCACGCTGGGGCAGGCTCTCGCGGAGCTGGGCGCGCCGCAGCCCGAATTGACGCTTCCCGCCGTGGAGAGCGTCGCATCGTACTGGGCGAAGGTCGGCGTGCTGCGCCACGCGGAGAAGCTGTTCCAGATTCACGGCCGGATTCCGCGGCGCCGGGTGGAGGAGACTAGCGATATCGTGCTCCCCGTGACCATCATTCGCAATGCCACTGACGTAATGGACGTCGTCGGCGGCCTCACGGAACATGCCACCCAGATCCTCAAACACGAACTGGAGCTCGAGTCTAGCGTTGTCGGCGGATTCGGACAGTCACTATCGGAGGCGTGCCAGAACATCGTCGAGCACGCCGGGACCGCCGGGTGGGTGGCGGTACACGTGTATGTCTACCAGAAGCGCCTCGGCGGACGGAAGGTGGCGGTGATCGCGGTCAGCGACGCGGGAATCGGCTTTCGGCGCTCGCTCGATGCGACCCAGGCCAAGCGTTACGGCGACCGGTGGACCGATGCGCAGGCGATCGAGACCGCGCTGATCCACGGCGCGTCGCGATTCCGCGATCCGGGCCGCGGCCAGGGGCTGAGCGGCATCAAGCGCTACCTGGCCCGCTGGGAAGGCAAGATCTCGATTCGCAGCGGCACCGCGCGAGTGGCGATCGTTCCGGGCTGGGATGACGAGCCACCACGCATGGACAACCTGCCGTTCTTTCCCGGTTCGCAGGTGACGATCGTGATTCCCGGCAAGGAACCTTCGCCGTGAGCGCCGTGATCCGGCTCGACGTCATGCTGCATGAGGCCGTGGCGACGCCGTATCGCGACCTGGTGACGCGGCCGGCAGGGGCGGCGGTGCGCAACCGGGTGCTTGCCGTCCTGCGCGACGCCGACGACGACGCGGCGCAGCTCGACTTCTCCGAAGTCGGCCTGATGGACTATTCCTGCGCCGACGAAGTCGTGGCCAAGCTGCTGGTCGAAATGCTGAACGCGCCCGGGGCGCGGCTCAGCCTCCGCGGCGTGCGCGAACACCACGCCGACGCCATCAGCCACGCCCTGTCGCGCTACGACCTGGTGATCGTCGCACTGCTGACCGATTTCCACGAACCGCAATTACTGGGCACCGCGCCCGCCGACTGGCACGACGCCTTTGGCGCATTGCGGTCGCTGGGCCGGGCGCCGGCGGCCCCCGTCGCCGCCGCGCTGTCGTGGCCGGTGGCGCGGACCGAGACGGCGTTGCGCGGCCTGGCCGGCCGCCGCTGCGTGGTAGAATATCCCGATGCGACCTTCGGAGCGGTGGCGTGACCGGCCCGTACGGCCTTTCCACCATCGCGATCCACGGCCGTCCGCATCGCGGCGAGGACTGGTCGCCGGTGGTAACGCCGATCTTCCAGAGCTCCACGTTCCGAAACCCGGTCGGCAGCACCGGAGAGGTGCTCTACAGCCGGTACGGTAACAACCCGAATCAGGCCGATCTGGCGCACAAGTACGCGCTGCTGGAAGGCGCCGAGCGGGCGATCTTCGTCGCCAGCGGCATGGCTGCGACCGCGCTGGCCCACCTCGCGGTCCTGCGCCCGGGCGATCATCTGGTTTCGTCGCGGTGGATCTACGGCGGCACCCGGTCGCTGTTCGACAGCGAGTTTGCCCGCTACGGCATCGAGGTCACGTACGTCGATCCCGATCATCCCCGCGACTGGCGGAAGGCGGTCCGCAAGACGACTCGTGCCATCTTCGTCGAAGCCCTGACCAATCCGGTGATGCGAGTCGTCAACGTACCGCTCGTCGCCAAGCTCGCCAGCGAGCACGGCTTTGCGCTGCTGGTGGATGCCACCTTCGCCTCGCCGATCAATTTCCGACCGATCGAACACGGCGCCGACATCGTGATCTCCAGCGCCACCAAGTATCTCAACGGGCACAGCGACGTCATCGCCGGTGCCGTGGCGGGAACGGCGTCGGTGATCGACGAGATCACCCGCCTGATGCGGCTGTGGGGTCCGTCGATCGATCCCCATGCGGCCTGGCTGACCGAACGCGGCCTCAAGACCCTGGCGGTGCGGGTCGAGCGCTGCAACGCCAACGCAATGGCGGTGGCGAAGTGGGCGGAATCGCGTCCGGAGTTCTCGGCAGTGCACTATCCCGGCCTCAAGCGGCACCCCGATCACGCCATCGCGACGCGGCTCTTTGACGGCTACGGCGGCCTGGTGGGTCTGGTGCTCAAGGGCGGCGCCGCGTCGGCACAGCGGATGGTCCAGCGCCTCAAGGTGATTACCCACGCGCCGTCGCTCGCCGGCGTGGAGTCGCTGATCAGCGAACCGCGACTCACCTCGCACAAGGCGCTCAGCGCGGAGGAACGTCTGGCCCAAGGCGTGCCTGACGGGTTCCTGCGCCTCTCGTGCGGGTGCGAAGACGCCGACGATCTGATCAACGACCTGGCGGGTGCGTTGCGGTGATCCGGTTCTCGAAGGTCACCAAGCTCTATCCCACCGGAATCGATGCCGCGGTCAAGGATGTCACCTTCCATATCGGACGAGGTGAATTCGTATTCCTCACCGGCCATTCCGGGGCCGGGAAGACCACCGTCCTCAAGTTGATGTTCGCGGAAGAGCGACCGACGGAGGGCGACGTCCGCGTCTCGGGGTTCGCCATCGGGGCGCTGCGACGCGACGAGGTTCCCCGGCTCCGCCGCCGGCTCGGCATCGTGTTCCAGGACTTCCGGCTGCTGGAAGACCGCACCGCGGCGGAGAACGTCGCCTTTGCGCTCGAAGTGACCGGCGCTCGCGCCGAAGGCATCCCGCGCCGGGTGGCACGGGTACTCGACCAGGTCGGCCTCGCCGGCAAGGGCGATGCGCTGCCGCGGGAACTCTCCGGCGGCGAGCAGCAGCGCGTCGCCATCGCGCGCGCCCTGGTGAACGACCCGCCGGTGCTCCTTGCCGACGAGCCGACCGGCAATCTCGACGAGCGCGCCACCCGCGGCGTGTTCCAGTTGCTGTGCGACATCAATGCCGCCGGGACCGTCGTGGTGATGGCCACCCACGATCTCGACCTGGTGCGTCATGCGGCCAGGCGCACCCTGGAAATGCGCGACGGCACGATCGTCTTCGACTCGTCCGCCGACGCCACGGAGTCTTGGTGAAGCTCCTGGTCCGCGAGGCACTGGTGTCGTTCCGGCGGACCGGTACCCTCTCGGCGCTGTCGGTGACGACCATTGCGTTTGCACTGTTCGTGACGGGACTCTTCGGCCTGGTCGCGGTCAACCTGCATCAGGCGCTGCAGCAGGTCGCCGAGCGGGTCCAGGTGGTGGCGTTCCTCCGGCACGACACACCGAGTCAGACGCTGAGCGCTGCCATGTCGGACATCGCGGCATTCCCCGAGGTGCTCAACGTCCAGTACGTCTCCGAGGACGACGCCCTCAAACGGGCCCAGCGCGAACTCACCGAGTTCCAGTCGGTGTACCGGGACCTCGAGACCAACCCGTTGCCGCCGTCGCTGGAGGTGAGCCTCAAGGAAGGCTTCCGCGATGCCCGACACGCCGCCGACATCGCCGACCGGCTTCGCGGCTACGACTTCGTCGAGGACGTGCGCTATGGCCAGGATTGGGTGCAGCGCCTCGACTCGCTGCGCAACATCGCCGGACTGGTCGGACTCGCCATCGGGGTGGCGTTCGCGCTGGTCTCGATCGTGATCACCGGCGTCACCATCCGCATCACCGTGCTGCAGCGGGCCCGGGAGATCAGCATCATGCGGCTGGTCGGTGCCACGGACTGGTTCATTCGCGGGCCGTTCCTCCTCGAAGGGGCGATCAAGGGCCTGCTGGGCGGCATCCTGGCCGTGCTGCTCTGTGCCGGCGTGCTTTTCGCCTTCCGGACCCAGCACATGGGCCTCGGTGTCGGCCTCTCCTTCTTCGGCGCCGGAGAGGTCCTCCTGTTGATCGGCTTCGGCGTGCTGCTCGGCTTCATCGGCTCGCTGGTGAGCGTCGGCAGGCATCTGAGGCAGGTGTGAACACCGAGAAAGAGCGAAAGAGGGAAGGATGGAAGGAGAGAAGGTGGGGTATGCTCGCTCTCCTGGTGGCGACCGTTTCTCTCCTTTTCTCCTTCTCTCCTTCTCGCCTTGTTGCGCAGTCGGACGTCGATCAATCCCGCAGGCGTCTCGATCAGATCCGTCATGAGCGCCAGCAACTCGAGCAGCAGCAGCTCCGGTTGCAGGGACAGGTCAGCGACGTCGGCGCGACGCTCCGCAACCTCGAACGGCAGCGCGACGCGACCAACCGCCTGGTCAACGAGATCGAGCGGCAGATCGGCGGTCTCGCCTCGCAGCTCGACAAGTCGTCGGCGGAACTCGCGCTGGCGCAGGACAATCTGGCCGACCGCAAGGCCGTACTGCGGCGGCGCCTCGATGAGATCTACCGCCGCGGTCCGCTATACACCTTTCAGGTGCTGCTCACCGCCGAATCGTTCGGCGACCTGCTGGCACGTTACAAGTATCTCTACCTGACATCGCGCCAGGATCGCTCGCTGGTCGACGATGTCGAGCGCCTGACGCAGAATGTCCAGCGTGAGCGGGACCAGATCCTCGGCGTCCGCAGCGAACTGGATCAGCGCCGCAACGAACACCAGGCGGAGATCCACCATTTCGACCAGCTCGCCGCCGACCGACAGGCGGAACTCACACAACTGCAGCGCAATTCGCAGCAGACGAAGCAGAGATTGACAGCCATCGAGAAGGACGAAGCCACGGTGACCAGCCTTCTGGCGTCGCTGGAGCGCGCCGCGCGGGCCGCGGCGGCCGATCGTGCGGCACGACCGGAAACCGTCAACGCACCCGCGGCCGGGTCGCTGTCGACCAGGGACATCGGCACGCTCGACTGGCCGGTCCAGGGCAACATCGTCATCAATTTCGGACCGGACACGCTCAAGGATGGCGGCGTCGTGCGCTGGACGGGAATCGGCATCGCGGCGCCGCTTGGCACGCCGGTCAGGGCCGTGGCGGCAGGCAAAGTCATGCGGGTGCAGCGGCTCTCGACCTACGGACTGGGCGTAATCCTGCAGCATGGCAACGGCTACTACTCGCTCTACTGGCAGCTCCAGAGCGCTGCCGTGAAAGAAGGCCAGGACGTCGCACGAGGTGCCGTGATCGGAACAGTGGGCGGACAGAATTCGGCCCTCAAGGAGCCGCACCTCTACTTCGAGATCCGCGGCGCGAATCAGATCGCGCTGGACCCCATCGCGTGGCTGAAGAGCCGAGAGAAGTGAGAAGCGAGACGAGAGAAGGGAAAACCCGACTGCGAGCTTGATCTCGAAAGTCGGGGTTTCCCTTCTCACTTCTCGCTTCTCTCTTCTCTCGGCTTTCTAGGCCGCGCTGCCGATCCGTTCAACGTCCTGCGCCTTGCCGGCCAGCAGCGCCTGCTCGACCAGGGCGAAGAGATCTTCGGGCCGGTGCACCGACGGGTGCGGATAGGACACGACGCCGGCAGTGAGTCGGAACCGGACGCCAAGAATCGGTTCGCCCAAGCCGGCGGGTCCGAGCTTGTCGCGAATCCGGTGCACCGTGTTGCGGGCGCCGTCGAGATTGGTCTCGGGCAACAGCAGCACGAACTCCTCGCCGCCGTAGCGAGCGACGAAATCCGGAGCCCGCAACTCGCGCTGCAGCAGCCGGCCGAGGTCGGCGAGTACGCGGTGGCCGCCGTCGCGGCCGAGGCCATCGTTGATTTCCCGCATGCCGTCGACGTCGAGGAGCACCACCGAGAAGGTGACCTTGTACCGCTGGGCCCGGGCGAACTCGTCGCGGATGCGCCGGTCGAGCGCATCGAGCGTACCGCAGCCGGTCAACGGGTCGACGTGGCCCGCAAGCGCCTGACGGCGGAAGATCGCCCCGCGACGGTCGTCGGTGTCGAGCAGACGCGCCGACGCGGCGACGGCAAGTTCGGCGAACGACACGGCACCGGGGGTGAGTGCCGGTTCGCCCCGGCGGGTGCGGAGAATCACCGTGCCGACGACCCGCCCCAGCGGCGCCAGCGGAATCGCCGCAGTGCTCTCGACGTCGGGTGCTGCCGCACCGGCGGCGCGACCCGGGACCGGTTCGAACAGCGGTGAGGTCGCGGCGTCGCGGACGAAAACCGTCTCGCCCGCAGCCAGGGCGGCGACGGCCTCGGGCCACCGCTCGAGATCGACGTCGGCGTCGCGCACCGTGGGCGTGTCGGTCGCGGTCACCAGCCTTCCAGTCATCGCTTCGTCGGTATGGAGCAGGCAACTCACCGATCGGATCTCCAGCGCTGCCGACAGAGAGCGGACCAGGGCATTCAGCATCTCGTCGCGGTGCAGCTCGCCGGCGATTTCCTGCAGCACTTCGAACAGCTTGAAGTCGTTGCCGCCGGAGCCGGCGTGCGCCGTTCGCGGCGCCAACATCCTGGCC
>JBOHRZ010000053.1:0-11662 GCA_050732975.1 Gemmatimonadales bacterium | reverse complement strand
GCGTACACGCAATACATCGCGCACCGCTCGGCGACCGCCACGCCGACCTACACACCGGGTGGAACAAGAGCGACCGCGCCGCAGGGGACGATGGCGACGCTGGCGATCAAGGCAAGCCCGCACCTGTCGTGGCGGCGGACGATCCGCGGCGGCATAGCCGCGGTGATCGTTTTCGTGCTGCTCATCGCCGGATTCATGACAATGCGCGCCATGGGGATCGGTCCCGCCGGATCACTGCTTGGCGCGGGGAAACTCTCGGTCAACGACAACGTGGTCGTCGCGGCGTTCGATGCACCGACCGCCGATTCGTCCCTCGGCTCCACTATCGCCGAGGCGGTGAAGACCGATCTGTCGGAGAGTCGAGCGGTACATGTCATGCCGACGAGCGCCGTCGTCGCCGCGCTAGAACAGATGCAGCGTCCCGACACGGCGCGGGTGAATTTCACCGTCGCGCGCGAGATCGCGCAGCGCACCGGCGCCAAGGCAGTGGTTGCGGGGACCGTTGTTCCGGCGGGAACTGGTTACATCATCACAGTCCGGTTGGTGGGGGCCGAGACCGGCAACGACCTGGCGTCGTTCAGCGAATCGGCGAAGGATGCCGGCGATCTCATCCCGGCCGTAGACCGGGTGACCAGGGCGGTGCGTCGAAAGATCGGCGAGTCGCTCAAGGCTGTGCACGACGCGCCGCGTCTCGATCAGGTGACCACGGCCTCGCTCGGCGCGCTGCGAAGCTACAGCGCTGGGCTCCGGGACAATGACGTCAAGGGCGACTGGCTGGCGGCCATACAGGATTTCCATGACGCCATCCGGCAGGACAGCAGCTTCGCCATGGCGTATGTGCAGCTCGCCTACTCGCTGGCGACGCTCGGCGGCGCCGCCAGGAACGCCCAGGCCAACACCGCCATGACCACCGCCTTCCGGCTGCGCGAGCGATTGCCGGAGCGGGAACGGTACAACGTCGAGGGCGGCTATTACATGTCGGTGCCGCACGATCGCGCCCAAGCGATCGCGGCACTCCGGCGTGCGATCGCGCTCGATTCCACCGACTTCGATGCCGAAAACTCGCTTGCCGTCACCCTCGCCAGCGTTCGCGACAGTACCGGCTCAGTGCAGATGTACAAGCTCTCGCTCGCCTACGATTCGGCCGACGGTACGATCCTCAGCAATCTGGGGCGCGAGTACGTCGACATGGGTCGCTACACGGAAGCCGACTCGGTACTGGCGCTCTTCGCGAGCCGCCATGTGCCCTTTCCGACTGCGCCGATCCGCTTCATGGCCTTCTGGAACAGACACCAGTATGACTCGGCGGAACGGCTGGCACGCACCGGAGTGGACAGCGCCGATGCACTCCATGCCGCGGGCGCACTGGGCCCGCTCGTCAACGCCGTGCAGCTTCGTGGCCGGCTGCGCGAGGCCGAGCACCTGTATGCACAGGCCATTGCTGCGAGGGCCAGGGCCCGCGGCGACACAGCGAGTCCGTACCTGGTGGCCGGGTTCCACGCGGCTGTGGATGGCCTGACTCGTGGCAACACGTCGGGGGGCATCGCGGAACTCGATTCGGTGCTGCGCGCCCACCCGGTGGCGACGGTGCCGCTTGACAACGATCAGAGCCTTCAACTCGCATCAACATACGCCCTACTCGGCGCCGCTGCGAAGGCACGCGAGGTATTGAACCAGCACGAAGCCCGCCTCGACACGTTGGATCGCCGCCGGCAGGCCGTCGACCTGGCGCGGACCCGAGGGGCGATCGCCATGGCCGAAGGGAAGACCGACAGCGCCGTCGCGTGGTTCCGCCGCGGCGATGTCGAGGCAGACGGGCTTCCGACCTCCAACTGCGCCGCCTGCACGCAGTATCTGCTCGGCATCGCCTTCGATCGGGGCGGCCAGGCCGATTCGGCGCGGAAGTACCTGACGCAGTTTGTCGATATGCCCGGCGGCCTTAACTTCGATCCGGTCTTCCTGGCGCCGGCCCTCTACCGGGTCGGCGAATTGTACGAGAACGCCGGCGACACCAGGCATGCCCTGGAGTACTACGGCCGCTTCGTCGACCTCTGGAAGAACGCCGACCCGGAGTTGCAGCCGCGAGTCGCCGACGCCAAGGCGCGCATCGCGCAGCTCAATCGGGCGGGGGGATAGACAATAGACTGCACGCTCTGCCCGCTCTCTCCCCGCTCTCCCTGCTCTCCCCGCTCTCGCTGCCCTTCCCTCCTTCTCTCCTTCTCTCCTTCTCTCTTTATTAGTCACATGGCCTCCCGCACCGATCTCGACTTCGTCTACACGGTGACCGACCGGCTGTTCCGGCTCAGCATCGGCGAACTCGCGGACTTCAGCGGCGCGAAGTATGACGGCGATTTCTCGCTGACCCTGGAAGCGGCCCAGCGACGCAAGCACGACATGGTCGCCAGCCAGCTCGCGGTGCCGCCGGGCGGGCGCGTCCTCGATCTCGGCTGCGGCTGGGGGGCGATGCTGAATCACTTCCGGGAGCGCGGCGTGCCCGGAATCGGCGTCACGCTCTCCCGCGGACAGCACCAGGCCTGCCGCAAACACGGGCTCGACGTTCGCCTGCACGACGCGCGCACCGTGACGCGTGATACCTACGGCCCATTCGACGGCGTCGTCAGTCTCGGCGCGTTCGAACACTTCTGTTCCGTCGAGGAGTGGCAGGCTGGCCAGCAGGACGCGATCTACTCCGGATTGTTCGCCAACGTCGCGGAATTGCTGCCCAGGGGCGGCCGCTTCTTCGTGCAGACCATGGTGTTCGGACCGAACATGCTGCCGTACGAGGCGATCGACATCAATGCGCCGCGGCTGTCGGATGCGCACGTGCTGGCGCTGCTGCGGAAGACGTTCCCCGGATCGTGGCTGCCGTATGGCGCGGAGCAGGTCGAGCGCAACGCCGAACCGCACTTCCGCCTCGCCGCGAAGGAAAGCGGCCGCCTCGATTACATCGAGACAATCCGTCAATGGCGGCTCAGATTCGCCAAACGGTCATTCCGGAAGATGCTGGTTCAGGCCACACTCGTGCCCCGCTATCTGACCAGCCGCGATTTCCGTCAGGCCTTCGCCTCCGGCATCAGCGCCAACTCGATCGCGTTCGAGCGGTTGCTGTTCGACCACTACAGACTGGTGTTTGAGCGGCGGTAAGAGGCATGGTAGGTGAGAAGTAAGAAGTGAGAAGTGAGAAGTAGTCTGGGGCAGGCGTCGGCGCGGTTAGCGCGCCTCAGACCAGGCCCCCTTCTCACTTCTCACTTCTCACTTCTCACTCCCTCCTTGCGCCGCGAACCATCTTGCCGTAAACTCTGTCCTCTATGCATAGCTAGGTAGGTGTTAGATGGCAGCGAAGAACGACATTCTCCAGGGAACCCTCGGGCTCCTCGTCCTCCAGACCCTTTCCGCCCGCGGGCCGATGCACGGCTACGCCCTGACCCAGCAGATCCAGCAGGGGTCCGCCGACCTGCTCCGCGTCGAGGAAGGGTCGCTCTACCCCGCCCTCCATCGCATGGAACAGCAGCGCTGGATCAAGGGGAAATGGGGAATGACCGAGCGCAACCGCCCTGCGCGCATCTACGGGATCACCGCCGTGGGCCGCCGCCAGCTCGCCACCGAACGCGAGAGCTGGGCCCGGCTCACCAGCGGCGTCAACCGCGTCCTTCGCCTCGCCTGACCGCGAGCCGCCGGGAGTCGCCATGAGCGGATTGTCACGACTGATGAATGTCTTCCGTGCGCGCCGCCTCGGGCGCGCGCTCGACACGGAGATCGACACCCACCTCCGCGAACGCGTCGACGACCTGGCCGCCGCGGGTATGTCGCGCCGAGAGGCGGAGGCCGAGGCGCGCCGCAGGTTCGGCAACCGCACCGGCCAGAAGGAAGCGGCGCACGACGCCGACACGCTGACCTGGCTGGAGTCGGTGGTGAACGACGTCCGCTACGCCCTGCGCACCCTCCGCAACGCACCGGCGTTCACTTTCGTCGCAGTGCTCTCCCTGGCACTCGGCATCGGCGCCAACACCGCGATCTTCTCGCTCACCAACGCGATCGCGCTCAAATCGTTGCCGGTCGATCACCCCGAGCAGTTGCTCGCGCTCGACCTGGGCGGGACCGACAACAAGGATTTCACCAACCCGCTCTGGGAAGCGATCCGCGACCGCACCGCCGGCTCCATTGCCATGCTCGCCTACAGCACGACCGAGTACAATCTTGCCCGAGGCGGCGCGATCGATGCGGCGCAGGGCGAAGTCGTCAGCGGCCAGTACTTCTCCGTCCTCGGCGTCCGCCCGATCGCCGGCCGCCTGATCTCCCCCGCGGACGACGTGCGTGGCTGCGCATCGACGGCAGCGGTGAGCGCGGCGTTCGCCGCGCGGCGCCTCGGCGGCGTGGACGCGGCCGTGGGAAAGAACGTCACCCTCGATGGCCACCCGTTTACAGTGATCGGCGTCACCGATCCACGTTTCTCCGGCGTCGTGGTCGGCCGGCACGCCGAGATCTATACGCCACTCTGCGCCGAACCGATTCGCGATGGTGATCCCGGTATGCTCGACGAGCGTGCGTCGTGGTTCCTCGACATCATGGCGCGCGCGCCCGCGGGCGTTCCGCTCCAGGCGATCAATGCCCGGCTCGCAGAGCTCGCGCCGTCGGTCTACCAGGCGACCATCCCGGGTGAATTCAGTGCCGGCGGGAAGCGCAACTATCTCAAGAACACGCTTCGCGCGACGCCGACAGCCGGAGGAATGTCCAACCTGCGCGACCAGTACAGCCCGGCGCTCTTCGCGCTCATGGCGATCGTCGGCGCCGTCTTGCTGATCGCCTGCGCCAACATCGCCAACCTGCTGATGGCACGCGCCGCGAGCCGCCAGCGCGAGATGGCGATCCGCCTCGCCATCGGCGCGGGCCGTGGGCGACTGATCCGCCAGCTGCTGACCGAAAGCCTGATCCTCGCGAGTGCGGGCGCGCTACTCGGCGGGCTCTTCGCCGTCTGGGCCGGGCGGGTTCTGGTGGCTTTTCTGTCAACCGGCCAGACTCCGGTACACGTCGATCTTCCGATCGACGGCCACGTGCTCGCCTTCACCATCATCGTCGCCACGGCGACGGGACTCGCCTTCGGGCTGGCGCCGGCGTGGCGCGCCGCGCGCGTCGATCCGCAGGCGGCGATGCAATCCGGCGGCCGAGTGCGGGGGGAAGGACGCCGCCTTCTTGGCCGCGCGCTGGTGACGGGACAGGTGGCGCTGTCGTTGGCACTGGTCGCGAGCGCGGGCCTGCTCGTGGGATCGTTCCGCCGTCTGCTCGTCCTCGATCCTGGATTCCAGCGCGCCGGTGTCGTGCTCGCGTCGGCGGATTTCGGCAACGCCGGTCTCAAGGGCGCAGCCGTAGTCCACGTACCGATCGAACTCCTGCAGCGGATTCGCGAAGTTCCCGGCATGAACGACGCCAGCGCGTCGTGGACAACGCCGATCAGCAGGGGCGGATGGAACAACTTCATCATGATTCCCGGACATTCCCCGACGAGCCGCCGCGATTCTCTGGTGTTCTTCAACTCGGTGGCCGATGGCTATTTCCGCACCCTCGGCACCAAGTTGCTCGCCGGTCGTGACATTAACGCGGATGACATCACTGGTGGGCGCAGCGTGGCGGTGATCAACGAATCGATGGCGCGCAAGATGTTCGCCGGCACGAATCCGCTCGGTCGATCCTTCCGCACGCCGGGCGAGGGCGACAGCATCAATCCTCCGTATCAGGTCGTCGGCGTCGTCGAGGACATGAAGTACAGCCACATGGACCAGCCGGCACCGCCAACGGCGTATCTCCCGATCGGCCTGACCGGGCCTTCGCCCATCAGCACGACATACGAAATCCGGTCGACGCTGCCCACCGCCGAAGTGGTGGCGGAGGTCACCCGACTGGCAACCGCGACGAATCCGGAGGTGGTGCTTCAGTTCACCACTCTGTCCCAGCAGGTGCTCGACTCGCTCACCCGCCCGCGCCTGCTGGCGGCGCTGTCCGGCTTCTTCGGTGTGCTGGCACTGCTGCTGGCGATGATCGGATTGTACGGGACGATGGCCTACAACGTAACCCAGCGTCGCGGTGAACTCGGCGTCCGGATTGCGCTCGGTGCCGGAAGCGCGCGCGTGCTGCGATTGGTGGTGGGCGAGGCCGGGCGGATCATCGTCGGGGGCGTGGTGCTCGGTATCGTGCTGGCGATCGCGGGAACGCGACTGCTGGCGTCGTTCCTCTACGGCGTCACCGCAACCGACACCGCGACCTTCGCCGCCTCGGCCGTTGCCCTCACCATCACCGGACTGATCGCCGCGGGGATTCCGGCGTGGCGCGCGGCGCGGACCGATCCGGTCAAGGCGTTGCGCGAGGATTGACGCCCCAGCGTGCAGCCGTCCTACACCCTCGGTTCGTACACCTCGAACAGGCGCGGCGTCGCGGCGGTGTGCGCGGCCTGCAGCGCCGGCATGAAAATGGGAGCGATCACAGCCGCCGCGGCTTCGGCCGCCTGGGCCGACTCCCAGAGCACGAGCAGTCCGTAATCGCCGGCTTCGTTGTCGGCAAAGAAGACGCACCGCTCGCACCCCGGCTGGGCGCGGATCGCGGGAACGACCTTGTCGGCGATCGACTCCGCCACGGCGCGTTTGCCGGGGCCCAGGGAGAACTGCACCAGTCGCAGGTTCATGGCATTCTCGAATGAGAGATGGTTCGCCGCACGGCCCGGTATCGCCCCGGCGCCGTCGGCGGGCATCGAATCCAACATCCGGATCACGATCCGTCAAGTCGAAGGGCTAGGGAGACGAAGGCGACGGAGGAGAGAGATCTCACTTCTCACTTCTCACTTCTCACTCCCCACTCCTCACTCCTCACTCCTCACCCCTCACTCCTCACTCCTCACTTCTCACTTCTCTGCCCCAGCGCCACCGCCGCCATCGCGACCATCGCGCCGATCGCCGACGTGCCGGTCATCAGCGCGCCGAGGCCCGCGAACATCACCCACCATGGCACGCCGCCGGCGACTCCTGCCGCCGCCATGAATGCAACGATCAGATACCAGACCGCGATTCGGCGCCGGCGCGTCAGCACCAGTCGCGCGGCCGTCAACGCCAGGCAGGCGAGCCCGGCGATACCCAACCATCGGGGCACTGTCATCGCTGACGTGGCCGATACGCCGAGCGCCGCAGCGCTGAGAGCCTGCGCGCCGGGGACGAATCCGACCTGCAGCAGCCAACCGAAGACGATCCGCGGCATCACGCGCCAGAGCGGCCACCCGTGCGCTTCACGCGCCAGTGCTGCGATCTCCCGAAACGGCTTTCCCCGGAGCTGCCGCACTCGGCGCCGCGCCTCGTCGGTGGCGGAATGGCGGGGTTCAGTCATGCCGGCGCACTACCGCGCGTCGGGCGCCACGTCAGCGCGCGCATGTTCGCTACACTCATATCAGACCTCGCCATCAGTGGTAGTCGCAGAGTTCGACAGCCCAGGCGTCGCCGCGTTGCACCGACGAACGAGGCCGGGCAACCGCACAATCCGCTGGGTACGATGCATCACGCGGTCCGATCTGACGCAGGCCTGGACCAGATTGCGCAACCCACGTCAGTCGCACCCACGATCCGGTACCGGGCGCCCCGGCCACCCGATTCGGTGCCCGTCGACGCCGCATCCTGGCGGTAACGCGACGACGGGGTGACGGATAACTACGACGGATGACGCGGATAACCACACCGGATAAGGCCTGGAGTTGGCTCCCGGCACGACGGCGCCCCGCGGCCAGAGTGGAGCTGCATCAGGCCCGGAGTGTACCCGAAAGCCTTATCCGTCGTTGTTCTCCGCCGCATCCGTCGTCGTTATCCGCGTCAAAGCGCGCGTTACGGCCGGCGGTTGCCGCAATGGGCTCCGAGCCGTCAGCGCCGCGCCTGCCATCGCCTCGGGTCCCGCCGCTCATGCAAGACCGCAATGACCGAGATACCGGATGGAAGCACAACGTAGAAGAGATTGTACGGGAACCGACGCATCCGAACTCGACGGATATCATCGACGACCACCGGAAACTGCTCGGGAGCACGCTCGATCGCTGCGAGCGCGATCCGCACAATCCGAAGAAACTCATGGCCGAGACCTATGGATCGCTGCTCGTACCACTCGAACGATTCGATCAGGTCCGCCTGCGCTTCAGACTGAAGTGACAAGCGCGGCGTCATCGGCCGCGCTTCTCGATCTCGTCAAGAATTTCCTGCCACGGTCGTCCCGGCGGCCCATTGTCCATCAGCGCCCGCCGTCGACGCAGTTCGGCCAATTGGTCATCCGGAATATCGCCGATATTCTCTGGCAGGCTGTCCCAAAGCTGCTCGGCGAGCTCAATCCGCTCCGAGGGCGTCAGGTGGGTGAAATCGAGAATCGGACGGGTCGCCATGGTCAGTAATCTCCCGAGGAACATCATCTCCGGCAAGTACCTGCTTATCTACCCCGGAAATTCGTAATCACCCATACGTCCGTGAGCGGCTTGGACACCACCGCCGTCCCCCGGCTGGCATCCGCGGAGAGTGTGCATTCACAACCGTCGGGAAACGGCAGCAGTTCACCCCGCTTCTGCTCGCCGCCGGTGATCGGAACCCGATAGATCGCCAGTCGCTGATCAGAGGCCTCGTTGGCGAGCCACCAGAGGGTGCCGCCGGTGACCCACCACGCGGTGCGGAACGTGTTGGCGCGAGCGACGGTGATCGGCGTGAACTTGCCGGCGAGCGTGACCCGGTCGATGGGGATATGGATATTCTGGTCGCTGCCCCAGGCGCCGCTCAGGTCCTTCGGGATGACGATCAGTGCCAGCTCATTGCCATCCGGCGATGCGGCGGCGAACGGCGCGGTAACCGAGTCGGGGACGGCAAATCCGCCGACGATCTTGCCGCTGCCGTCGATGACGGTCAGCGAATCAAGCCGGGCATTGATGAGGACGACCCGGTCCATTCCGGCCGCAAAGATCAGCGGCGTCCCGGCAACGTCGCCGATGACCGTGCAGACGCCGGAGGCGATGGCGTACGACGTAAGCCGAGTGCGGTCGGCTCCGTTCGGCGTGGCGACGACGAGGCGCTTGCCGTCCGATGCGAGAACCGAGTTCGATATACGGACCAACGGCGGTGTGATCGCGTGACTGGCTCCGCCGCCGAATGGTTCCGCAAAGTACTGCATGGCGGCACCGGTGGCGGTGGCTGTTCGGGTCGTGTAAATGATGGTCGATCCGTCAGCGGTGATCGCGCCCCCGAACGACGACGAGGCGCTGCGCACCTTGCGCTGTGCTTCGGGAAATGTCCCCTTCTGCCGCGCCTGCAACGCCCAGAGCGCTGTCTCCCCGGCCTGGGTCAACGTGTACGCCAGTACCGAGCCGTCCGCGGAGAGCGAGAACTGCGGCGCGTCGCCGCTGGTGCCGAGCGGAACGGTGTCGACATCGCCGAAACGCCCGGTCGACGAATTGATGGCGAGTTCGATCAGCACCGCTTCGCCTTGCGCGGTGTGAATACCGCCAAGGAGATGCCTGCCATCAAGCGACCACGCCACGTTGGAAATGCCCGCCGGTTTGGTCATGCTGTCGACGGCCTCTCCTTTCCGGTCGTAGACGTACACCAGCTTCTGACCGGTAACCAGCGTCCATGCAGCGGCAATCCACCGGCCGGACGGCGAAATGGCCAGTTGCCCGATGCCCATGGTCGACGGGTCGGGCGGCGGCTTGATGGCGACGCTGTCGATCGCCTGCGTCCACGGCGGCAGGATTTCGCGCAGAAACCGGTCGCTGCCAAGAACCGCCGCGAGTTCGGGCCGGAACACCTTGATCGCGACGGTGCGGCCGTATTTCGCGTCGTGCGCCCGGTAGACGTACGCCATGCCGCCGCGGCCGATTTCCGTCTCGACCGTGTAGCGCGCATCCAGGTTCTGCCGGATCAGCTCTTCGAGATCGGCCACTGAGCCTGTGAGGAAGCGGGAAGGCGTGTGTGTCTGGAACGTCTAAAGTATGGACCGCGGGGCGAGATTGCGCCAGAGAAGAAAGGAGAGAAGGAGGCGCGTGTCATCCCGAGCGAAGCGAGGGATCTCAAACGTCGCCAAGCCGGACGTTCCGGCTCGTCCGCCCTTGAGATCCCTCAGTCGCTTCGCTCCTTCGGGATGACAGTTCTCTTCTCACTTCTCACTTCTGTGCGCGTGGCACAACGTTCACCGTATCGACGACGCTCGCCGTCTTCCCCGGCGGCGCATATATATAGAGAGTGTCGACATACCGCCCGGGAGCCAGATGTTTCGTGTCGCGACGCCAGGCGATTGTCCGGCTTCCCGTGTAAGGCTCCCTCGGCGACTCGATCATGCCCCTGGCGTGCATCGCGTACCACCTCGTGGTCGCCGCACCGGTCCCCCGCACCGTTACCCGCGCGCTGTCCGGCGGCGCGCTGTCGCCGACAGCCACCGTCACACTCCGGCCGTTCGGCGTGACATCGAGCGACAACGGCGCCGTCTTGTTGCCGAACAGAAAGAATGAACCATATGCGAGCACGAATACCGCCGGACCGCCGGCGGCGGTGATGTCGAGTCCCAGGAACTTTTTCCCTACCGCGACGCTGCCGATCATGAAGTGGGCGAGGACGCCGAGCGCGAGACAGGCGAAGAGTTCGATGATCTTCTCGGTCGCGTCGGCGGGAACCAGCTTGAGTGCGACCGCCGCGGCGAGGAGCACGAGCAGCATCGTCCCGGCGAGCAGCGTGGCACGTTCGCTCGGCCCGGGCGGCGGACTCGCGGTGGCATCGATTGATGTGATTGTGTTCATGATTATCCGGCGCGGGGCCGCGCGACGCCGGCCGCCGGAAGCTCCACGATAGACGATCCGTGACGCTCCCGGCGACCGGCGGCGCCACGATCACGCTGCCGCCTCCGTGGCCGGAGGTTCCGGCGGAATCACCGGCTCGGGCTGCGGGGCTGGAGGGGGCACCGGATCAGGCGACGGCACATCGCCTCCCGCTCCGTTGCCGTGGTGCGTGAACGGCCCCGGCAGATTGCGCGAGGACATCCACGCCGCCAGCGATTCGGGGTCGTTCTTGAACCGGACCCGGAAGGTCCCGTCGAGCACCTTCACCATCCGGAGGCATTCCTTCGCCAGCACCTCCAGCTCGGCCCGAGCGCCGACGTGATCCCGCCGCCCGCTGTGCGCGGTGTCGGTGAGGACGTCGAACTGCGCCAACGCCGCGGTGAAGTCGTCGAAGAACGTGTTGCCCAGGCCCAGTGAAAGAAAGAGATCCTTGTACGGCTGGGCCGCGGCGATCAACGACTTTCCCACTGCGATCAGCGCCCGGTTGGGAATGCCCCGGAGCGGCCGGCGGAACGCCTTGGTCAGCTCCGGTTGGGTCTCGGCGGCGAAACTCGCGACCTGGATCAGGTGAGGGATCATCACCACCTCCAGGTCGCGCCGGAGCTGCATGCGCTGCGACAGGGCGCTTCGCTCTCCGGCATCGCCGTCGTTCTGCTGCACCGCAAGGACGTCGGCCTTCGCGACCGCATCCTTGAGGCGCCCCACGAGTGCCGTATAGCTGGCATCACTCGAGGGGTTGGCGGTGGCGAACCCGAGGGCCCGCCCCGCCATGGAAAAGATCCTGCGGAAATTCGACTGCATCCTGCACCTCCTTGTTATTCGAGTGATCATCAC
>JBOHRZ010000052.1:0-11835 GCA_050732975.1 Gemmatimonadales bacterium | reverse complement strand
GCGCGCAGATAGGCGCTCAGTCGCGCCTTGAGCTCGGCGACCTTGACGGTTTTCTCGGTCGATTTCTTCATGGTCATAATGTGACCATATATGGTCACGCTGACAAGGTGCGGTGGTCCAGCACCCGCTCGAGCGATAGCGATCGGGGAGAGCGGTCGCCAACCGCACCGGAAGTCCAGTCGTCATTGATCGGGCACTCGGGGCAGCACTTCGCCCGGCGAGCCAAAGTGCACTACGATTCCCTGTTCGTCGAGGCTTGCGTCCGGACGCGGAAGCGTGAAACCTCGTTGTCGGGTGGAATAGTACAGGCAACCGTATTCATCCGTCGGTCGTTCCCGTGCAAAGGTCTCTGCCCGGTCCAGCGCATCGAGCCACACCGGCTTCTCGCCGGGCAGATCGAATGGCTGCGCCAGATTCAATCGTCCGAAGTCTTCGGGTCGATAGTGGCCGCGCCGCTTGAGCAATTCGAGCAACGACAACGGCGTGAACCCCGGATCCTTCCCGACGGCCGCCCAGGCCAACCCGGCCAGGGGGAGCACCCTGCGGTGGACGAAGAGGATGTCCACGAAGTCACGCGGCTCGTCCCGGCCGGCAAGCGTCAGCGCCTTGTTGATCGCGAGATCGATGGGATCGAGCAGCAACCCGCCCAGTTGGTCGCGCACCAACGGCATGAACCGCCACGCCGAGTCGTGAGCCCAGTCGACCCGCGTCTCGGCGTCACCGCGGCGAACGACGGCCCGAATGAATCCGGGGAGGCTCAGGATGATCTCGATGGTATAGCCGGCGCGGTGGAGTCGATCGCGGTCGGCGGCGAACGCTGACGCCACGCGCTCTTCAGAGTCGTGAAAGAAGTCGAGATCGTCGCTGTACCGCGCCGTGTTGGGCGCGAAGTGCATCGCCGTCCCTCCAGCAAGATACCGATCGTCGGTCGGCGCAGCCGCGAGCACGGCGAGCAGGGCCCGCTGAAAATCTGTCAGCGGCACAGCTTCGCTCCGATGAGCCAAGCTTCGCGATCGCCGTGCTTCATCAACTGTTCGGCCACCCACGGCAGATCCTCCGCACCGACCACCAGATCGGGCCGATACGACCAGAAACAGGCGCTGTGATAGCGCCGATACGCACGGCGCGCCTCGCGCACGCGGACCATGGTGCGCGCCGTGTCGGCGGAGAGTTCGCGCCGGCTCTTCCGTCCACCGCGGGCGCCGATCACGGCCAAGTAGCGTTTGATTCCGCTCACATCAGCAACATAACCTGCTTATGATGCAAAGCAAGTTATTGCAATTATTTAGATGGTATCACTATGGGACCGGCCCATCCTGGTCGCGGAACGGTGCCCGAGCCACACCATTACAATGATACGGTCAAGCGCTTACCCGCCCGGAGGCCTTCATGAAAGTTCCCGATCGCAGGACGTTCCTGGCGCAGGTGGCCGGTGGCGTCGCGGCAACCCGGCTCCCCGGTGGCGTGCGCTTTCCGCTGCGCCATGCTCCCGGCCTCGCCCCGCGCGCATTCATTCCGCTGCCCCTGGGAGCGATCCGCCCGGCAGGGTGGCTCCTCCGCCAGATGCGGATCCAGGCCGACGGTCTCAGCGGTCATCTCGACGAGTTCTGGCCCGACGTCGCCCACAGCCAATGGTTCGGGGGATCAGCCGAAGGCTGGGAACGGGCCCCGTACTGGCTCGACGGAGCCATTCCGTTGGCCTGGCTGCTCGACGATCCGGTGCTCAAGCCGCGGATCGCGTCGCACATCGACTACATCGTTTCGCATCAGCGGAGCGATGGGTGGTTCGCGCCGTATCCGACCGATGCCGCTACCCACCGGTACGACATGTGGGCGATCCTGCTCATTAACAAGGTCCTCACGCAGTACCACGACGCCACCGGTGACGCCCGCGTGCTGCACGCGTCGCTCGCCAGCATGCGCGCGATGCTGGCCGGTCTGGATGCCACGCCGCTCTATGACTGGGGCCGCTTCCGCTGGTTCGAGGGAGTCATTCCGGCGTTCTACGGTTACCAACACACCGCCGAACCGTGGTTGCTCGATCTGGCGCGGAAGCTTCGGGCGCAAGGCGTCGATTACTCCACGATCGTGGCGAGTGACGACTTCCGGACGCCGACGCCACGGCGGGGGCTCTGGAAGTGGACCAAGCACGGCGTCAACACCGCCATGGCGACCAAGGCCGCCGCGCTGTCCTGGCGTCTCGACCAGAACCCCGCTGATCGCGAGTTTGCAGGCCACATGATCGACGTGCTCGACCGGTACCACGGTCAGGTGACGGGGATGTTCAGCTGCGACGAATGTCTGGCGGGCAAGAACCCACTCCAGGGGAGCGAACTCTGCTCGGTGGTCGAATTCATGTATTCCATGGAACACCTTCTGTCGGTGTTCGGCGAGGACCGATATGCCGACCGACTCGAGCGGCTGGCGTACAACGCGCTCCCCGCCGAGATCTCGCCCGACATGTGGTCGCACCAGTACGTGCAGCAGGTGAACCAGGCACAGTGTACCGTCAATCCCGACGCCAACTGGTCGACCAACGGTCCCGACTCCAACATCTTCGGCCTGGCGCCGAATTACGGCTGTTGCACCGCCAACATGCATCAGGGCTGGCCGAAGTTCGCGGCGCACCTCTGGATGCGGACGCCGGATGACGGGCTGGCGGCGCTGGGCTGGGCGCCGTGTCAGGTGAAGACGACCGTGCGCGGGGTCCCGGTCGAGGTCGCCGTCGAGACCGACTACCCGTTCCGCGATGAGATTGCCGTTACCGTGCGGTCGGCTCGCGAGGTCCGCTTCCCGCTGGTGCTGCGGATCCCGGCGTGGGCGGATGGTGCCACGGTGCAGGTTCGCGGTGAGCGCGGGCGTCCGGTTGCCGCCGGGTCGTTGTTCCGCATCGATCGCCCGTGGTCCGGCTCGACCGCGTTGACCGTGCGCCTTCCGATGCGGCCGCGGATCACCACGCGCTACAACGGTGCGGTGGCGATCGAGCGCGGCCCACTGGTGTACGCCTTGCGCGTCGGCGAGGACTGGAACCGGATCCACGCCGACCAGCCGCAACGCGAGCTGCCCCATGGCGACTTCGAGGTGCGTGCCTCGACGCCGTGGAATTACGCACTGCTCGTCGACCCATCGCGGCCGGAGCAGGGCGTGACATTCAGCGAGCACGAAGTCGGTGCCCGGCCGTTTTCGCCGGACGGCGCGGGCATGACGGCTATCGTTCAGGCTCGTCGGCTTCAGAACTGGCGGCTGGAAGCGGGATGGGCGGGCGAGATCTCACCGGCCGATGTGGCATGGGCGGAGCCGGATCGCTCGGCGTCGCCGCAACCGGCGGAGACGATCACGCTGATTCCCTACGGGTGCACCGATCTCCGGATCACCGAGTTTCCGCGGGTGACGTGAGCATCACGTTGCAGTGCTGCGTTCACCACTGTGCTCCGCGGTGTAGAGGGCGACACCGATGATTGCGCCCGCCAGAACGTTCGCCAGAAGGACCCGGGGGAGTCCCACTACGTCAAGGGCGACCGGCGTGCCCGCGATCCAGCGGACGAGATAGAGCAGTGCGGTACAGGTGACGCCCGCGTACGCCGCTCCGCCCCAGAGGCTCGTCCAGAATCTCGAACCGTCCACGACAAACACGGCGCTGAACCCCACTGCGGCGAACGTCAGCAGGTGCACAACGGTGTATACCAGCATTTCAAGGATGATGACGAGGTCCGAACTCACCCCGCCGAGCATTCCCGAGCCGCTGCTCGCGCCACTCGCGCCACCGAGGAATCCCGACGCCAGGGCGGTGGGAACGGCAAGGGGGTGCAGGTGGATCGCTCTCTCGAAGAAGAAGAGCAGCGCCACCGCGACGGCGCCGACAAGCCCTCCGACGGCACCCGCCTCCGCGCGAAGCAGGAATCGTGTACCGCGGCCGGGCGGATCGGGTTCGGTCATGGCGCCCTCTCCTGACGGCGAGAATGGTCTCCGTTCAAGGTCGGTCCGCTCATGGTGCGCCGTGCAGAATCCACCACATCGCGATCGCCAATGCCGCGATCGCCACTATGGCGAGGATGAGGCGAACGGACAGCGGCCGCAAACTGATGCGTGGCGCACGCAGTGCGGCGGGCGACGCCACAGCATGGTCCCCCACCCGAGCCGTGAGCGCCTTCGCGAAGTCGGCGACCGATGCGAAGCGGTCGGCCGGTGCCTTGGCGAGCGCGCGTTCCAGCGCGCGGACCACCGGCTCGGGAACGTCGGGCCGCAGGCGGCTGACCGGAGCCGCACCCACCGTGAGGTGCTGCCGGAAGAGCGCGCCAGCGATCGCGCCGGTGAACGGCGGCTGCCCGGCCAGCGTCTCGTACAGCACGCAGCCGAGTGCGTAGAGATCACTGCGACCGTCGAGATCCACCTCTCCCGACGCCTGCTCCGGACTCATGTACGTCGGGGTCCCGACCGTCACGCCGCTCCGGGTGATCTTCTCGGTGCCCGCCATGCTGACGGCGCGCGCGACGCCGAAATCGGCGACGATGGCGTGTCCGTTCTGGAGCAGGATGTTGGCCGGCTTGACGTCGCGATGGATCACGCCGGCGTCGTGCGCGTGCTGCAGCGCGTCGGCGATCTCGCACGTGAGCCGGATGGCTTCGTCCACCGGGAGCTGCTTCTCGGCGTTGATGCGATCGCCGAGATTCCCGCCGGGGATGTAGGGCATGACGTAGTACAGGCGGGTCGACGACTGCGCGCCGGGAAGCCGATGCGTCCCGGGTGCCCGCTCGACAATCACCTGTCCTGAGTCATACAACGGAAGGATGTGCGGATGGTGCAGGTTGGCCGTGGTGGTGATCTCCCGCAGGAACCGCTCGGCGGCGAGTTCGACGCTGAGATCGGCACGAAGAAGCTTGATGGCCACGGGTCGATCGTTGCGAAGGTCGTCGGCGAGGTAGACCCGTGCCATTCCGCCCTTGCCGATCTCCCGCTCGATGCGGTAGCGGTCGGCGAGGGCCGCTGAGACCCGGTCGAGCGAATCGTTCACTGCTTCATCTTCGCTTTCAGTTCCGGGAAGAAATTCTCTACTACCACGATCGTGGGTCGGGCCGGTCCTTGCAAGCCGGGGCCTGAGCATCGTCGAAGGGGGCGACGCTGAGTCCAGCGAAGGGATGGGGTAGCGGTTCGGGAACGGGCAGACCTCACCTCACTGGCAACGCCGGGCTGATCCGGGGTAGTCGAATGTACCGCAGTCCCGGGAAAGGAGGCGAGGACGGGCCGGGCCACCAGCCGGCATGACGCCCAGCGAGCGGCCATGGCGGATTCATAGATAGTGATATATTATATCGTAATGGATATACCACAACTCGTGGCAACGGCCCGCCGCCAGGCCCGGCTGACGCAACAGCAACTCGCAGAGCGTGCCGGAACCTCGCAGCCTGCGGTCGCGCGCCTCGAGCGTGGTGGTGGCAGTCCGTCGCTGGCGACGGTGCGGCGTCTCGTCAACGCTGCCGGTTTCGATCTCCGGGTCGAGCTGGTTTCCAGACCGACCCGCCGGGATCCGGTCATCGCGGCCTACAAACGGGACGTCGATCGCACCCTGCTGCGCGAGAATCTCCGCAAGACGGTCGACCGCCGGCTGCGGGACATGGAAGCGTTCCGGAAGGACGCCGAGCAGTTGCGTGGTGCCGTACAACGAAGCCGGCGCCGGAAATGAGCGACCTCGCGCGGCTGATCCGGACGCTCGCCAACGCGCACACCGAGTTCATCATCGTCGGCGGATTGGCCGCAAACGCGCACGGTGCGGCGCGCGTGACGACGGATGTCGATGTGGTGTATGCCCGCACCGCCGCGAACCTGAGCCGGCTGGTTCAGGCGCTGGCCCCGCTCAAACCGTACTTGCGCGGTGCGCCACCCGGGTTGCCATTCGAGTGGTCGGTGGCGACGCTCCGAGCCGGCCTCAACTTCACGCTCACCACGACCGCGGGTCCGATCGATCTCCTCGGCGAGATCGCCGGCGGCGGGAGGTACGACGAACTCCTCCCGCACAGTTCCGTTGTCCGCGCGTTCGATTGCGACATCATGCTGCTCGATCTGCCGTGGCTCATCAAGGTGAAACGAGCAGCCGGTCGCCCGAAAGATCTCGAGGCCATCGCCGAACTGGAGGCATTACAGGAGGAGGCGAAGCGCCGATGACCGCCGATCCCGACACCGCTCCACATCCCGCCGTGATCGCGCTCGACCACGTCTCGAAGCGCTTCGGGGACGTGCTCGCCGTGCACGACGCCGACTTCGCCATTGATCACGGCGAGTTCTTCTCGCTGCTTGGCCCCAGCGGCTGCGGCAAGACCACCACTCTGAGGATGATCGCCGGATTCGAGCAACCGACCGGCGGCCGGGTGCTGCTCGACGGCAAGGACGTCTCGCGGGTGCCGCCATACCGGCGCAACGTGAACACAGTGTTCCAGCAGTACGCGCTCTTCCCGCATCTGTCGGTGTACGACAACGTTGCCTTCGGACCACGCAGCCGGCGCGTGGATGCCCGTGATGTCGACCGCCGCGTACACCAACTGCTCGAGGTGGTGCGATTGGGTGAAATGGCCGATCGCCGGCCGGCGCAACTCTCGGGCGGGCAGCAGCAACGCGTTGCTCTGGCGCGGGCGCTGGTGAACACCCCCACCGCTCTGCTGCTCGACGAGCCGCTCGGCGCCCTCGACCTCAAGCTGCGGCAGGCGATGCAGCTCGAGCTCAAGCGCATCCAGCGCGAGGTGGGGATCGCCTTCGTCCATGTGACGCACGATCAGGAAGAAGCGCTGACGATGTCGGATCGAATTGCGGTGATGAACGTCGGCCGCGTGGAGCAGATTGGCACGCCGCGCCAGATCTACGACCGGCCGGCGACGGCGTTCGTGGCCGGGTTCATCGGCGCCGCGAATCTGATCGCCGTCGCCGCCGGGACGCTGGTGGTGCGTCCCGAACGCATCCGTGTGGCGGCCGCACCCATTGAGGGCGCCGAATCGATCGCGGTCACGATGACCAGCGCAATTTTTCAGGGATCGGTCATGCGGGTGGCGATGCGCACCGCGGACGGCACCGAAATCGTCGCGCACGTGGGCCCCGACCAACCACTCGACGCGCTTCAGCCAGGCGCGGCCGCGTACGCCGTCTGGGATCACCGGGCGGCGCGGCTGTTGCCGCGATGACGACCATGCGTTCGACCCTCACCCGCCGGCAGTTCCTGAAATATGGTGCCCGGGCTGTGGGTGGGGTCGCTGCGGGCAGTTCGCTGCTTGCCGGATGCCCGCGTCACGCCCCCACGCCTGATGCGGCCGACACCACGGCGGCGGCAAATACGGTGCGGATTTCCAATTGGCCGCTCTACGTGGACTCGCTCACGCCCCGGCAGTTCGAGAAAGACACCGGCATTCACGTCGAGTACACCGAAGACATCGCCGACAACAACGCCTACTTCGCCAGGGTCGCCGATCCGCTGGCGCACCGGCACAGTATCGACCGCGACATCGTGGTACTCACCGACTGGATGATCAATCGCCTGATCCGGCTCGGTTACTGCGCGCCACTCGACGACACGCGCTTTCCCAACAAGAGCCGGCTGGTCGACGACCTGCGGAACGTCGCGTTCGATCCCGGACGGAAATATTCAATGCCGTGGATGTCGGGCATGACCGGGCTCGCCTACAACCGGGCCAGGACGGGGCGGGACCTTACCAGCCTCGCCGACCTCTTCGATCCGGCGTTCAAGGGCCAGGTGACGATGCTCACCGAGGTCCGCGACACGCTTGGTCTCATCATGCTGTACCAGGGGGTCGCGCCGGAGCATGCTACCGACGCCGACGTCGCCGCCGCATGTACCGTCGTGGAGCGGTACCGCAGGAACGGACAGATTCGGTCATTCACCGGCACCGAGTACGCCGAAGACCTGGCCACCGGCAACATCGCGATCGCCATGGGGTGGTCGGGTGATGTCGCGGGACTCGCCGGCGACAATCTCGATCTGCGATTCGCGGTGCCACCGGAGGGCGGGCTGCTCTTTTCGGACTGCATGTTCATTCCGGTCACGTCGCACCGCATTCCGCAGGCGATGGCGTGGATGAACTACGTCTATCAGCCGGAGGTCTCGGCGCGGATCGTCGAGGCGACGCGATACATCTCACCGGTGAAGGGCACGGGAGAGGTGCTGGCGAAGACTGATCCGGCGCTGGCGGCCGATCCGCTGGTGAACCCCGGGCCCGAATTGCGAGCCCGACTGCACGACTTCCGTCCGCTCAGCGACGATGAAGAGCGCCGCTACACCGAGATGTTCTACCATGCCATGGGAGTCTGATCGGCGATGATCCGATTGGCGAGCGAATCCGGTCGCCGACGGCTTGCTCCCTGGCTCCTCGTCGCGCCGGGGGTGCTCTGGCTTACGCTCTTCTGCGTGGTGCCGGTACTCACCCTGGTCCGCACGTCGTTCGGGGCGGGATGGGAAGGATACCGACTGGCGGTCACGCAATACGGTGGCCACCTGGCGAAGAGCTTCGGCTATGCCGCGGTGGCGACCGTCATTGCCTTCGCGATGGGCTATCCGTTGGCGTACGTCATCGCCTTCCGGTCGGGCCGGTTCAGGAACTTGCTGCTCGGGCTGGTGGCGTTGCCGCTGTTCGTCACGTTCCTGGTCCGCACCTTTGCGTGGAAGACCATCTTCAACGACAATGGCGTTGTGGTGAGGCTCTTCGGCGCTGTCCATCTGCTGCCGTCGCAGGGCCGGTTGCTCGACACGGTGTGGGCCGTGATCGGCGGGCTGATCTACAACTTCCTGCCGTTCATGATCCTTCCCATCTACGTGAGTCTGGAGAAGATCGACCGCCGGCTGGTGGAGGCGGCGCACGATCTCTACTGCGACTCGAGTCGCGCCTTTCTCAAGGTGGTGTTGCCGCTGTCGCTTCCCGGCGTGTTTGCCGGCACGCTATTGACATTCATTCCCGCCGCCGGCGACTTCATCAACGCCGAGCTGCTCGGCGGCCCCAATCAGCAGATGATCGGTTCGGTGGTGCAGACGCGGTTCCTGGTCGTGCGGGACTATCCTCTGGCGGCGGCACTCTCCATCGTGCTGATGCTGATCATTCTGGCGCTGGTGACCATGTACACCCGTTTCATGGGGACCGAGGAGCTGGCGTGAGCGCCGTCGTGCAGCGAAGCAGGATAACAGGATCGCGCTGGCCGGGCCGCCTGCTCGACGGCCTGGCGGCGGGCGTGTTGCTCTATCTCCTTCTTCCGATCGGTGTGGTGGTGGCGTTCAGCTTCAACGCGCCGGCGGGAAAGTTCAATTTCGTCTGGCATCACTTCTCGTTGGCGGCCTGGGCCCACCCGTTCCAGTATCCCGCGCTGTTCGAGGCAATGAAACTGAGTGTGGAGATCGCCGGCGTGGCGACCGCGGTCGCGACGTGCTTCGGGACGCTGATCGCCCTGGCGCTCACCCGCTATCGCTTCCGGGGGAGCGGTGCGGTGAGCGCACTATTGCTCCTGCCGCTGGTGGTGCCGGAAGTGGTACTGGGATCGTCGCTGCTGTCGTTGTTCCTGCAGTTCGGCACATCCACTGGCTTCGGTACCATCGTGATCGCGCACGTGATGTTCTGCACCAGCTACGTGGCGATCACGGTGCGGGCTCGGCTCCGCGGCTTCGACTGGACGCTGGAGGAAGCGGCGATGGACCTGGGTGCGTCGCCATTCCGCACCCTGCGCAAGGTGACGCTGCCGCTCATGGCACCGGCCATCGCCGCCGCTGCGCTGTTGAGTTTTGCGCTCTCGCTGGACGATTTCATCATCACCCTGTTCAACGCGGGCACCCGGGTGACGTATCCGCTCTACGTCTATGGAGCGCGCCGAGCGGCGTTCCCGCCGCAGATCAACGTGGTGGCGACGACGATTCTGGCGCTGAGCCTGCTGGCACTGGCCGGCACCGTGCTGTGGCAGCAGCGAACCGGCAGGGGGAGGGGACGGGCGCGGACGTCCCCGATGGTGTGACGGGTCCTGGCGTGGTCGATCGAGGCCGTTACTTCACGAACCGGATCACCTGGCGGGCCACCAACCTGCCGGCGCGATTGCGCAGCTCGAGCTGCGTGCTGCCGGTATCCGCGCGCTGGACCACGAAATCAAACGTCTCGCCGATGTTGACGTTCTGCTTTGCCTCCACGCTGTCGCGCTGCCACGGCGGCAGCGGCCAGGCATCCTTGGCAATCGGCGTCCAGTGTGTCACGGCGCCGCCCTTCGTCAGCTGGAAGTAGAGCGCCGGGTTGGTCACCGTGATGTTCATGAGCCGGAGGCGGTACGGCGTGTCGACCTTGAGCAGCATCGGCGTTGCGGTGTTGCCGCCGTTGAGCACCGGTCTGACGGCGGCGTTGTCGCCGACGATGAAGATCCGATCGGCGTCAGGGTTCCACGTCATCCCTGAATCGAGCACGATCAGCGGGCCGTACAGCCCGTTGGTCTGCTGATGGATATCGTTGACATGGGTGTGGTACATGTAGCTCCCGGCCCGCGGCGGCGTGACGTTGACCGCGAACGAATCGCCGGGCATGATCCCGGGTTCCATCGCCCCGGGCGTGCCGCTGACGCCAACCACGCCGTCGATACCGCTCTCGACTTCGAGGCCATGCCAGTGAACCTGGGTCATTTCAGCGGTGTGATTCACGATCCAGATCCGGGTCGGTTCGCCACGATGCAGGATGATCGCCGGGCCGTACGGTTGCGGCGAATTCGAAACCGTCACCCGGCCACCCTCGTCCAGCGCGTAGCGATACTTCCGGGTGGAATCGCCGGGCGCTGAATCGGATTCGACCAGCAGGCGCAGCGTCCGGCGCGCTCCGGTGTAGGGATGCCATCCCGCCGGCGGCCTGACGTAGAGGCCCAGCACCAAGCCACCCATCCCGGTCATCGCGTGATTGGTCACCGACATGCCGGGGTAGCCGTTGAGGACGTGCTGGATCCGCAGCGGCGTCGGCTCGGTGTCGGGTGGCAACGCGGCGTTGGGGGGCACGTGCAAGTTGAAATGGCAATGAAAGATCCAGCCGCCCGGTCGATCCGGTTGCCAGGCCATGTCCATGGTCGAGCCGTTCAACATCGGTTCGGTCACTACATGTCGCTGCTGGTCAGGCCAGTAGATGGTGTCCCGGCGAAAGTCGCCGCGGGCGTCGACGCGGTAGAAGAAGCCGTGCATGTGAAACGGGTGCACGTCGGCACTGGCGTTGACGAAGCGCCACCGCACCGAGTCGCCCAGGTCATAGGTGAGCCGCTCGGTGAACGGCCACGGGCGCCCATTGATGCTGAAAATCATGTGCGCGGCATCGGGAGCTCCGGACGCCGCAACCGTATCGGGTGTGTACAGTTCCACGACAAAGACGCGATCGCTCTTCGGCGCCGCCGGCGCCGGCGGATCGACGATCAGCGCGCCGTTGAGGTGGGCATCGTCCAGGAACCGTTCCTCGAATCGTTCGCCGTGCGTCGCGCCCCAGTAGTAGTAGGTCCCCACGGCGTCGGCCGTGAAGGTCGACGATCCGGTGGCCCCGGGTGCGATGACCAGCGAATCCATCACCGTGACTCTCCGCGCCGACAGGCCGTGCACCACGAGCGGCGATCCGGTGAGATTGTGCAGCGTGACCGCGATCCGGGTACCCTGTCGCA
This sequence comes from Gemmatimonadales bacterium, assembly GCA_050732975.1. Lineage (GTDB taxonomy): Bacteria > Gemmatimonadota > Gemmatimonadetes > Gemmatimonadales > GWC2-71-9 > Palsa-1233. The sequence continues at coordinate 189 of JBOHRZ010000052.1, read as the reverse complement.
CCCGCAGCAGCGGACCGGGATCCTGCAGCGGCCTGCCGGCTTCGCCGAACGCCAGCATGGGGACCCCGGTGCTGTCGGCGCCGAAGGGCCGCCAGTCTCCGGCCCCCGCGACGAGGGACACCGACAGGGTGCCGTTCGTCACTGCGCCGGCAGCGAAGCGGTTGTCGTTGAAGACGATCGGTGACAGGC
>JBOHRZ010000051.1:0-11902 GCA_050732975.1 Gemmatimonadales bacterium | reverse complement strand
CGTCGAAGTGTTCGGCGATCACCCGGCTGGGGTCGGTGCCGTCCACTTCGAGCACCGCACTCGGCGGCTGGGCAGGGTCGGTCAGGATTTCTTCGTCTTCGTCCGCGATTTCACCGACGATCGATTCGAGAAGATCCTCCAGCGTCACGATTCCCGCCGTGCCGCCGAATTCGTCAACCACCACGGCGAGGTGCTGGCGTTCGCGCTGCATGTCGAGGAGGACGTCACCGACCGGCCGCTGTTCCGGTGCGAACGACACCGGCCGGAGCGGCAGCGCGTCGCCGGGACGGTACTTGAAGAGATCGAACGCGTGGATCATTCCCACGATCTCGTCGAGCGTCGCGCCATGGACCGGGATCCTGGTATAGCCGCTCTCGGCGAACACCGCTTCGATCTCGTCGTATCCGGCGCTCTGCGGAACGGCGACGACATCGGTCCGCGGCGTCATCACTTCACGGACCGGCCGCCCGGTGAACGACATGACGCCACCCACCATGACCAGTTCATCGGTACCGAGCCCGGTCGCGGCGCCCTCGCGCGCCAGGGCCCGGACTTCGTCGTCGGCGTCGCCGGCCCTGGCCTGGAGCACGATACCGAGCAGCGTGGTCCATCCTGCGATGACGGGACGAAGCCGGTTCACAACCCGTTCGGCGCGCGGCGCGGTGAGCCACCGCGGCAGCACGTACCCGGCCACCAGCGCCAGAGGCACGCCGATCAGGAATACCAGCAGCGTGACGAGCGACACGCTGAGCTCGCTGAAGACGCCGGGCAGTGCGGCGCCCACCAGCGCGACGCCGAACGAACCGCCGGCGGTAGCGGCCACGACCTGGCGCTGGGTCACTGACACCCAGGCGAGCGACTCCTCGGCACCGCGCAGCCGTCGCGCGATGGCCTCCGCAAGCTCGACCTGGGCGGAGGCGACCAGGGAAGCCGCGCCGGCCGATGCGACGAACGCCACCACCAGCCCGGTGAGCAGGAGAATCCAACTCATGCGCCGGCCCCGGGCGCTGCATGCTCCGGCCACACCGTTACGCGCCGTACCCGACGACGGACCACCGAGTCGGCGACGAACCGCCACTCGTCGATGCGTCGCTCCTCGCCGACCCGCGGCACGTGACCGAACTTGGACATCACCAGACCGCCGACCGTCGCCACCTGGTCGGCATGAAAATCGTGATCGAGTTCGGCTTCGAGATCGGCGAGCGCCACGCCGCCCTGCACCGTGTAGTGACCGTCGTCGTGGCGCTGCAACGGCTGCACCTCGTCGACGTCGTGCTCGTCATGGATCTCGCCGACCACCTGCTCGAGGATGTCCTCGAGGGTCACCAGGCCGGCGGTGCCGCCGAATTCGTCAACCACCACGGCAAGGTGCCCGCTCCCCCGCTGGAATGCGCGCAACTGCCGGTCGAGCCGCTTGGCTTCGGGGACGAACGACGCGGGCCGGATCAGCGTCTGCCACTGTTCGCGCTGGCCGGTATGATGCAGGCGGGGCAACATGTCCTTGGCGTGCAGCATGCCGACGACTGCATCCGGATGGCCGTCGTACACCAGGACGCGGGCATGCTCGCTGCTCCGCAGCGTCGCGATCACGTCCGCCTCGGAGTCGGCGACGTCGACCGCCACGATGTCGATGCGCGGCGTCATCACCTCGGACACCGTCATCGTGGCGAGCGAGAAGACACCCAGCGCCATCTCCTTGGGCGTCGGCGCACCGGGACGAGCCGGCGCCGGCGCCGGTCGAGCCGGCTCGGCGCGCGCGGCGAGCCAGAGAAGCGGCGCAAATGCCGGTGCAAATCGGAGCGCCACGCGTCGCGCGTAGGGCACCAGTTCGGGCGCGAGCGAGGCGAGCAGCCGCGGGGCGAGATCGCCAACGGCCCACACCAGCATCGTGACCAGCAGCACACGGGTCACTGCCGAAAGCGGCAGGTACGACCACCAGCGCACCACCGTCGCGGCCAGCGCCGCGGCGACAGTCAGCAGCGCGAGATGCATGATGTGCAGCACCCGCGCCGCCGGAATGGTGCCGTGGGCCGGCTCCTCGGCGAGCGCCTGCGCGGTCAGGCGGGCTTCGCCCTCGGTCGCCAGCGCCACGATGGCGGCGGCAACCATGACCAACCCGGCGAGCGGGGGAAGACCCCGCAGCAATTCGTTCACGTCAGTTCCGTCACGTAGCGCTCCTGACGCCGCCACATCGGCGAACGCGCCCGCGCGTCGCTTTCGGGATGATCCCATCCCAGCAGGTGCAGCGTGCCGTGCACGATCAGGCGCAGCAGTTCCTGCCGGACCGGCACATGATGTTCACGCGCGTGCCGGGCCGCCACCTGGCGGCATATATAGATGTCGCCGGCCGACCCCGCGCCGCGCCGCTCGAGCGGGAACGTCACCACGTCGGTCGGCCAGTCGTGGTGCAGCCACGCCGCGTTGATCCGCCGCATCGCCTGACGCCCCACGAACACCACCGCCACCTCCGCCTTTCGCCGCTCGCCGCGCAATACGTGCGTCACCGCGTCGCGCACCACGCGCGGTGGCAGCCCGGCGGCGCTGCCCGCGACGGCCACCTGCGACTCGCCGCGCCGCGACGTCACGTCTGGTCGTTGACGTAAGCCCGGATGATGTTCCGGACCAGCCGGTGACGAACGACGTCGGCATCGGTGAAATAGTGGAAGGCAATCCCTTCGATGCCGGGAAGAATCCGTTCCACCTGCACCAGGCCGGAGTCGTCGCGCTGCACCAGGTCGATCTGCGTCTTGTCACCGGTCACCACCACCTTGCTGTTCACGCCGAGGCGGGTGAGGAACATCTTCATCTGCATGCCGGTGGCGTTCTGCGCCTCGTCCAGGATGATGAACGCATCGGCGAGGGTGCGGCCGCGCATGTACGCCAGCGGAGCGATTTCGATGATTCGGGTGTCGAGCGCGCGCTGGATCCGCTCGAGCGTCATCATGTCTTCCAGCGCATCGTACAGCGGCCGCAGATACGGATCGACCTTCTGCTGCAGGTCGCCGGGAAGGAAGCCAAGCGATTCGCCAGCTTCGACCGCCGGCCGGGCGAGCACGATCCGCTTGACCTTCTTGCGGTGCAGCGCCTCGACGGCCTTGGCAACGGCGAGATAGGTCTTGCCGGTGCCGGCCGGGCCGATCGCCACCACGATGTCGTTGTGCTCGATCTGCTGCAGGTACTCGGCCTGTCCCGGCGTCTTCGCCCCGATGGCGCGGCGGGTGCCCGGCAGCACGATCTTGGCGGGATCGCCGGGAGCGCCGAGGTCGAAAGGCTGGCCGCCTTCGGCGATGCGGACCACTTCGTCCGCCTCGATCGGATGACCGGCGCGGGCCAGGTCGATCATTCCCTGCAGCACCGGCTTGGCGCGTTCGAGCTGGTTGCGATCGCCGACAACGGTAACGGTATCGCCACGCTGCGAGACCCGCACACCGAGGGTGCGCTGCAGTTCGAGGAAATTGCCCTCGTTGACGCCGGCGAGCAGCAATGGATCGGCGCCCTCGGCCGTGAGCGTTACCCGCGCGTCGTCGTTCATGCCGTCCGATCGGCTGTCGATCGCAACCGCAGCGCCGCGAGATCGGTGCCGCTGATGCTGGTCGGCGCGCCCTCGAACAGGGCCCGCGCCGTGGCGGTCTTGGGAAAGGCGATCACGTCGCGCAACGACGTCGCGCCCGCGAGCAGCATGGCGATCCGGTCGAAGCCGAGCGCGAAGCCGCCGTGCGGCGGTGCGCCCGCGGCCAGTGCATCGAGCAGGAAACCGAACCGGCTTCGCTGTTGCGCATCGTCGATGCCGATGAGGCGGAAGATGGTCGCCTGCAGTTTCGGATCGGTGATCCGGATCGACCCGCTGCCAAGCTCGTTGCCGTTGTACACGGCGTCGTAATGCCTCGCGCGGCACCGCCAGGGTTCCGAATCCAGCAGGGCGACATCATCCGGATGAGGAGACGTGAACGGATGATGGGTGAACACCCATTCGCCGGTCTCCGCATTCTTTTCGAACAGCGGAAAGTCGACCACCCAGACAAAGGCGTGCCGTTGACTCGGCGCCGCGCCGCTTCGCTCGATCAGCGCGCTGCGCACGGCGTGCAATCCCGGGCCGGTCACGGCATCGGCACCCGCGACGGCGACCAACAGGGTACCCGGCTCGCACGGCAGAGGCGGCCGTTCGTTGGACAGCGCCGGAAGCGCCTTGACGCCCTGCCCTTCCCAGCCCGATTCGGTGCGCCGCGCCCAGATCAGACCACAGGCGCCGGCGGCCCGGGTCAGTTCGCCCAGCGCGTCGAGTTCCTTTCGCGACAGCGTGCCAAGGCCCGGCGCGAGAATGGCGCGAACCCGGCCGCCCGCTTCGAGCGCGGCATGTACCCATTCCGCGGCACCGGCTTGCACCTGGCTGGTTACGTCGACGATCTCGAATCCGAAACGGAGGTCGGGCTTGTCGATCCCGAACCGCTCCAGCGCATCGGCGTATGTCAGCTGCGGGAACGGCAATGCCACCGTCTCACCCGCTTCCCGCCACAGCGCGGCGAGGACCTGCTCGACGACCGACAGCACGTCGTCCTGTCCGACGAACGACGCCTCGAGATCGATCTGGGTGAATTCCGGCTGGCGATCGGCGCGGAGGTCCTCGTCGCGGAAGCAGCGCGCGAGCTGGAAATACCGATCGTACCCGGCAATCATCAGCAACTGCTTGTAAATCTGGGGCGATTGCGGTAGCGCGTAGAACTCGCCCGGATGCACCCGACTCGGCACCAGGTAATCGCGGGCGCCCTCGGGCGTCGGCTTGGTGAGGATCGGCGTTTCGATTTCGAGAAAGCCGAGGTCGCTCATGGTGCGCCGCGCGGCCTGCAGCAGGCGATGCCGGAGCACCAGGTTGGTTTGCAGCTCGGGGCGACGCAGATCGAGCACCCGGTATTGGAGCCGCATCTCTTCGGAGGCAAGCTCCTCGCCCTCCCGGCGGGCGACCGGGATCGCCGGCGTGACCGCGGGACCGATGACCGTGAACGCGCTGACCTGAACTTCGATTTCCCGGGTCGCCATGGTGGCGTCGCGCGCCGGTTCGCGACGGAGTGCTACCGTCCCCTCGACGGCGACTACCGTTTCAGGCGGCGTCGAGGCGGCCGCCGCCATCGCAGCGGCCGGCGTCCACGACGGATCGCAGGAGAGTTGCACCAGCCCGGCGTGGTCCCTCAGGTCGATGAAGACGATGCCGCCCAGATCCCGTCGCCGATGCACCCAGCCCGCAAGACGGACCCGCTGGCCGATTTCGGCGCGGGTGAGTACTCCACATCGATGGGTTCGTTGCGAGGTTGCGAATGGCGCGTTGGGCGCGGTGGGCGTCTCGATCAGGCTCGGCTCGGGGATCAGGAACCCGCTGAACTTACCGGCGGAGGGGAGCCGCGGCAACAAACCGGATGCCACGCCCGACCTGCGACGGAACTTCAGGTCGCGCGGCGTAACCCCTTGTCAATCCGTCCGCTGGAACGCTTCGCGGCGCTGGAGGCATCTCGCCAAGAGGTTACATTCGCCAGCGTGCAACCGCCCGAGACGATCCTCGACCTGACGCCCGCTGAAGCCACCGCGAAAGTGACGGCGTGGGTGGAGACGCAGGGGATCCCTCGATACCGGGCTGCTCAGATCCTGCGGCGGCTCTGGGTCGCGCCGATCGGTGCCTGGAGCGAAGCGTTGGAACTGCCGACCACGTTGCGGACCCGCCTCGACGAAGAGATGCCGCTGCCGCGGCTCCGGGCCGAGGTGGTCCAGGAATCGGCCGATGGGACCCGCAAGTTCCTCTGGGAGCTTGGTGACGGCGAGCGGGTCGAGTCGGTGCTGATCCCATCTGGTGCGAGGCGGACGCTTTGTGTGTCGTCGCAGGCCGGATGCGCGCTGGGATGCGTCTTCTGCGCCACCGGGCAGATGGGCTTCGGGCGCAACCTCGCCGGGTGGGAAATCGCCGGCCAGTTGCGCGAGATCGTCCTGACGAACCCGGCCGACAAGCCGACCAATGTCGTATTCATGGGGATGGGCGAACCGCTGCTCAACTGGCCGGCCGTCGACCGGGCGCTGACCATCTTCAACGACCCGACCGGATTCGGGATTGGAGCCCGTCACATTACGGTGTCGACCGTCGGAATCGTTCCGGGAATGCAGGCCCTGGCGCGCCGGCCCGAGCAATTCCGGTTGGCGATTTCGCTGCACTCGCCGCACGCGGCGCAGCGTCAGGGCCTGATGCCGATCGAGAAGAAATATCCATTGTCCGAGGTGATCGAGGCGGCGCGGACCTTTCAGCGGCGCATCACGTTCGAGTACGTGCTGATCGCGGATCGCAACGACCGGGAGTCCGACGCCGTGGCGCTGGCCGCGCTGGCCCGCCGATTGGGAGCCCACGTCAATCTGCTGCCGCTGCATCCGGGCGGCGCGCCCGGGCTCGCTCCCACATCGCCGGCGAAGATCGCCGCGTTCCGCGATGCGTTGCAGGTGCGCGGGATCGAAGCGGTGGTACGCCGCAGCCGCGGCCTCGACATCGACGCCGCGTGTGGCCAGTTGCGCGTGGCGGTCGAACGCCGGCGGCGCGCTCCGGCCCGCTGATTCCCTACCCCGAAAACACCACTTCGCCCTCGTCGTCGATCCCCATTTCGGAGATGGCGCCGCACACCCCACAGGTGCGCGTCACGATCCAGGCGACGGCGAGCTCGGCCCGCTGTTCGGCCGACGCGGCTTGAGCCTTCACCTTACGGAAGTTGAATTCGCCGCAGTTCTCGCAGGCATGGGCCCGGGCGATCCGTTCGGCGCGCCTCTGGCTCAGCTTCGCCATTCAGGGCTTGCCATCGGACGACGGCGGCAACGGGGGGCGAGGAGGCGCCGGCCGCATTGGCGCGGGACGCGACGGCGGCGGTTCAGTTGTTTCGCCCGCGCCGCCGGTTCGCGCCAGCATTGACCGCAGGCCACCAAGCGCTCCCATGACGCCGGTCGCTTCGACCGGAAGAAATATCGTCGAGCCCTTCCCCTGGGTGACCTGGGGCAGCGCCTCGAGATACTTGAGCCCCAGCAGATACATCGCCGCGTCGCCCTCCGGCAGCGCTCCGGTGATCCGTTCAATCGCAGTTGCCTCGGCGTTGGCCATCGCGAGCCGGGCTTCGGCGAGACCCTTGGCGCGGAGCACCGCGGCCTCGGCTTCACCCTGGGCGCGATTGATCTGCGCCTGCTGCACGCCTTCGGCTTCGAGGATCGCCGCGCGCTTGGACGCTTCGGCGTTGGTGACCGCGGCCCGGCGTTCGCGCTCGGCCCGCATCTGCAGCTCCATCGACTGCTGGATGTCGCGCGGCGGCTCGATCGCCTGCAATTCCACGCGGGTGACGTCGACGCCCCAGCCGAGGGAGGCTTCTTCGATCACCTCGCGCATCTTCTTGTTGATCATGTCGCGGGAGGCGAGGGTCTGGTCGAGTTCCACGTCGCCGACGATGTTGCGCAGCGTAGTGCGGGTCAGGGTCTCCAGGGCAAACGGCAGGTTCTGGATGGCGTACGCCGCCTTCTGCGGGTCGGCCACGCGGTAGTACAGGACGGCGTCGATGTTGATGGTAACGTTGTCCTTGGTGATCACCGGCTGGCTGGGAAACGGCAGCACCTGTTCGCGCAGGTCGATGCGCGCCGTCGATCCCGAGGTGACCCGCTTGATGCCGCCGGGATCGGCCTCGAAGTAGCGGACGTTGATGGTACGGGGGCGCTCGACGCCGGGAATGAGGATGTTGAGGCCCGAGCGTCCGATGCGGGAGAACCGCCCCCACCGTTCGATGACGAGGACTTCGGCCTGCCCCACGATCTTGACGGACGAGACGAGCACCACCGCGGCTATCACCACGAGGATACCAAGGACGACGAGACCAATCATCGCTGCAACCTCCATCGGGCGAGGCCCAATACTATGGAGGTGGGCCGGAAGGCGACAGGCCGAAGCGGCTATTGGGGGACGTACATGATGGTGAAGTTGTTGAAGTCGGTGAATCCGTTATCGATCCCGATGACGTCGAGTTTTACCGTGCCCGCCGGCACCATGCTGTAGGCGCACGCCGTGCTGGTGATGTGGTACTCCCCCAGCACATTCAATGCCGCGTCCCGGAAGAGCACTCTGACATCGTGCTGCGCGCTGACTGCGGCGTTGAGCGGGCAGACGCCGACGCCAACGACGTTGACGTCCTGGTTGGACACCTTGAATCCGAGATCAAGACGCCAGCCATCGCCAGGGGACGTGCCAAGCCGGTCGGGGCTCGTACCCCAGAAATCCGAACCCAGCGTGGTCATCCAGATGTTGCCGACGACGGTATTTCCATCGAGCAGATTGCGGGTGTAGTCGCCCGGCGGCACCGCACCCGGCGCTCCCAGGAAGTGAGCCAGATCGATGCCCACGGTCAGCGGCTGCTGCATCACCTGGCTGCAGTCGAACACAACGCCGACGCTGTCGCCGGCGGCAAGCATCACGTCGTGCGACACCGGATCGCACGAAACGTTCGGCGGATTGGTGATGTTAAAGGTGTAAGTGCCGGCCACCAGGCTAGCGAACACCACGGTGCCGGTGACCGCGCTGCCACCCATTTGCGGTCCGGTGAAATCGACCTGCGCTGTGGCGCCGTTCACCGTCACGCTGATGATCCCGAGGGCGGGCTGACACTCGAACGCCACGAAGGCGGTGTCGTTCGCCGGCACCGTCGCGGTGGTGCTGTGCGGCTGACAGTCGAGGTTGGGCGGGTTGGTAACGCTCACCGTGTAGCTACCCGGCGTGAGGTTGCCGAACGCGACCGGCGTTCCACCGACGTTGCCGCCGCCGCTCTGCGGCCCACTGTAGGCCACCGCCGCGGTGCCGCCGATGACCGTCACTGACAGCGCGCCCGGCTGCTGCGTGCATTGGAACTGCACCGACGCGGTGCCACCCGGCTCCACGGTGACGCTGCCGCCACCGGTGCACAGATAGTTGGTAGGCTGAACGACGACGAAGTCAAAGGTGCCTGTGGGCACCGCGAGGACTACTGGCTCGGTCGAGCCCACCGTCGTGGACCCGTTTTCGGGCCCGGTGTAGTTCACCGTTGCCGTGGTACCGTCGAGCAGGCCGGTCACGCCGATCGAGATCTGGCCAGGCAACTGGTAACAGTAAAATGCCGCATCGACATGCTGCATCGTGGACGACAGGGTCACGTCGGCGTGGGTCGAGTCACACCCATAGCCGGTGGGCAGGTTGACGACATCCAGCCCGTAGCTTCCATACGGCACGCCGGAAAAAGTCGCCGACCCATCGACCAGCTTCGTCAGGTCGACGCCGTTCCCGGACAGCCGGACGTTGGTGCCGCTGGGAATGCCGGTCAGGGACACACCGATGTCGCCGGTGACATCAAGCCCAAGCCCCATGAAATACGCCGGGCCCTTGACGCTGCACGAGGCGATGGCGCCGAGGACAGCGATCGGCGCCAGCGCGATAACCAGTCGGCCGAAGCGGCGGGCGGAAAACAACGAAGTGGCTCGCATGTTCGTCCTCTGGTCAGAAGGTAAAGGTGAGGCCGGTGCCGGCCCGCACGTGACTGTCGGCGTCGCCGCCGCCGCCCCAGTGATACCCCAGCTCGGCGCGCAGGCCGATTCGGTCGGTGAGACCGACATCGACGCCGGCGCAGCCGCCCTTGCGCCACCCGCCCTGAGTGCGCCGGTCCATGATCCGGGTTCCCTGGTACACCTTGCTCGCGTTGTGCAGCCAGGCGACTTCGACCGCGGCAAACGGCGTCAGCAGATTGTGATGCGGGGGCCGGACCTGCACAAAGCCGCCGAACGACTGCACCGTCACGTTGTGGTCGAGCGCGTCGCCGCCGTACATCTGATGGACCTGATAGGAGGTGCGGTTGTACTCGGCGCCGATGCGGAAGGCGTCGGCCAGGTGATACTCGGCGGACAGCGCGAGGCCCGGCTTCCCGGCAGCCACCGAACACCCGGTCAACCCGGCGATGGCCCCCCTGTCGCATCCCACCGACTTGAGGCTGGTGAACTGGTTGTACGATATGCCGGCGCCCAACGTCAGCGTCTGCGGATTGCCCGTTGTCTGGATCGCCCACTCGCCGGCCGCCGACCTGGCGACGGTCAGATCGCTGATCTCGCGCCACGGGAATGTGCCCAGCACGCGGCATTGGTGCGCAGGTGGGGCGCCCGATGGCACCAGCCCGACCACGCCGGCAGCCGCACCGGCCCTGCACTGCGGATCCTTGCTGATGTCGTCGGTCAGGACGACGATGTCGTTGATATCCTCACGCGAAACGGTGGAGTGATCGATCACCACCTGCGTCCGCTGGCCCTTGCCGACGTTGAGCGCGTTGCCGGGAACGGCGAGCGCCTGGTTCGGGATCAGCTTCGCCAGATCCTGGCGGACACCGCCGATGGAACTGACCACTTCGGCACCGACCGTACTGGTCAGATGGATCGTCAGTGGCTCGACGTGGCTGTGCTGCGCCGCCACGACCCGGGGCAGCGCGACCGCGGCGCCGGACAGGAGAAGGAGCCATCGGGAACCACGCATCGGTGACATCATCGTCGATTCCTTGTGCTGAAGAACTCAGTTCGAGCCAAGACCGGCCTCGCGGATCACCTGCTGCACGTCACTCCATCGGTTCGGCGCCAGCTTGCGCACGCCGGCTTCCATGTCGGACGACCAGCCCTGGCCCGTCGCTTCGACATTGTGTCGGGTGAGCTTCACGAACTCATCGGTGAACTGGCGCTCATTGAAATGCTGCGCCACCGTCCAGATGGACCACTGACGCATGGCGTGGAAGTACTCCAGCGGATCACTGTCGGGGTGCAGCAGACCGCCGTCCCGCAGCCGCCGCGCGGCATCGAGCAGGGTGCGGTATTTCGCGAACGGCGCGGCGACGTCGGCGCCGGCGATCCGCAGCAGGGTCCCTGCCGCGGGGGGCTGGCGCAGCAATTCCAGGCAGTATGCATTGACGGTGGTGACCGCGCCGCCAGCCGCCACGAACTGCTGCAGCGATCCGGTGACTCGCGACTGGATGGCGGGCGTGATCGCCACCGGCTCCAGGATCACCGCGCGCGGGTCGAGCTGCAGCGGCTGACCGCTGCCGTTGATGGCAAAGAGTTGCACCACCGGCCCGGTGGATCCGCCTCGGGCCAGCAGATACATCTCGACGGGAGCCGCAGCGCCGGAGGGGGCGGTGGCGACCGGCAGCAACGCGTCGAGCGAATCGAACAGGTCGGCAATCCGCGGACCGCCGGATGACTCGCCCGCCCCGGACACATTCACCGGCTCCACCACCTGACCGGCGACATCAGCAACGAACGCCTGCGACGTCTGGTCGCGCGGCGCGTCGGCCACGTCCTGCGGGGTGACCGGTTCGGCGGAGAGCAGCGCCGTGCGCCGATCCTGGTCCTGGCAGGGCGGAACGTCGAGCCCGGTCTCGACGGTATCAGCCTTGACTGGTTTCCGTTGCGTCACGATGAAGCGCAACGTGTAGTGCCCCGGCTTGGGCGGTGCCTTCATGTTGCCGATGTACACCGCCGGCGACGTGTTGTGGAACGGCACCCGTTCGCCGGTTTCGACGATGATGCCCACGACGTCGACGCTGTCCTTTTCCGCATCACTTGCGGTGACCCCGGCGGGGAACGGCGTGTTGGGACAGAGTCTGCTGGGTGCCGTCGGCAGGAGATGACCCTTCCACCCCGCCGTCGGGACTGTATCGGGGCCCTGCAGGTAGCCATAGCCGGTAATCTCCGGCGGCGAGTCACCGACGTAGAGCGTGTAGCTGCCCGGCACCGTGTGCGCGCTGTCCCGGACCACGATCGGAATGGGATGCGCGCCGATGACATGGGTCTGGAGGAATGGCCGGGCCAGTTGCACGTCGATCCAGTCCGGGCCGCTGTTGGTCTT
>JBOHRZ010000050.1:0-11944 GCA_050732975.1 Gemmatimonadales bacterium | reverse complement strand
CAGGGGCGTTCCCGATCCCGCCGTCGTCGAGGGAGCCGACGTTGAGAAGCGCCGGGCGTTCGACGATGCGCTTCGTGTCCTGGCCCGCCGGGTCGAACTGCTGATGGAATTGCCGATCGAGTCGTTGGCACGCCTGGTGCTCGACGCCAGAATCAAGGCCATCGGCACTTCGGCGTGAATGCGGAAATCCCGCTGCTGCGTCGCGTGGCGGCCGAATTCGTCGGCACCCCGTTCCTGGTGCTGGTTGGACCCGGCGCGTCGGCGATCGACACCGCATATCATGGCACCATCACCCACGTTCGCGTGTCGCTGGCGTTCGCGATCATTATCGCGGCAATGATTGTGGCATTCGGGGCGATCTCGGGTGCCCATATCAACCCGGCGGTCACCGTCGCGCTGTCGAGCGTGCGACAATTCCCGCGGCGCGATGTCGCGGCCTACCTCGTGGCGCAATGCGCCGGGGCGATCGTCGGAGCGCTCGCGATCGTGCCGGTGGCGCGAGATGGCATCGCCGCGGCTGCTACGGTTCCGCTGGTATCGCCGGCCGCGGCCCTGGGGGCCGAGGCCGTCATGAGTGCGCTGCTGATCATGGTGATTCTCCGCGTCATGGCGCTGCCCGACCCGGGCGCGAGCGGCGTGATTGCGATTGGCCTCACCGTCGGCGTCTGCGCGCTGGTCGGCGGTCCGCTGACCGGCGCCTCGATGAATCCGGCCCGTTCCCTCGGTCCGGCGGTTATCAGCGGCCAGTGGCAGCATCACTGGATCTACTGGATCGCTCCGATCGGCGGGATGATCGTTGCCGCACATGGCGTTGCATGGCTGAGCGGCGCACCGCGAACCGGATCATGATGCTGCTTCACGATCTGCTGCCGCCGGAACGGATCGCCCCGGAGCGGCATCCGGCGTGAAATCCGGCCGGCCCGGTGCGGCAGCGATGCCACACCCTGGGCCCCCGGTGTGGGAGCGGCGGGCCGCTTCCCGGTCACCGACCGTGGGCCGCCAGCCGGCTGATCGACATTGCCAAGAACTTGCTGCCAAATGAGTTGGAGCATGCCGATGCCTTGGCGCCACAGTCGCCCCGACGATCGCACGAAACTTGCGCCGGTTGGTGGGCCTCACTCACCTGGATGGCAGCATGCGGAAGACCTTTGCCGCACCCCGGCTGATCGAACAGGCCGCCCTCGCGACGATGACGCAGGGCATTACCTCGCCCCACCCCGTCTGATGCGACGGACATTCACTGCTCCCAGACTGGTGGAGCAAGCTGCCCTCGCAATCCTGACTCAGGGAGCGACCTCCCTGCCAGCTGCAGAGGTCTGACCATGAAGACATTCACAGCACCGAGATTGGTGGAACAGGCCGCCCTTGGGACGCTGACGCTGCAGCAGTGTGTGTCTCATTGCGCCTTCTAGCGGTCGCCTGATGCGCCGGACATTCACTGCTCCGCGACTGGTCGAGCAAGCCGCTCTTGCAACGATGACCTTGGGATTCACCACCTCAACCCCGACAGGATAGGATCATGCGCAAAGCATTCACAGCTCCGCAATTGGTGGAGCAGGCCGCGCTGGCGGCGTTGACCCTGCAGCAACAGACATCGCTGACCGCCGACTGACCGGACGCCGGCCCTGGCGGCCGGGCCCGAGGCAGGCACGGCCTCCCAGGCGGTTCCAACCACCCGGGAGGCCGTTTTGCACGCATCTTGCTAAGCTTTCCTGCCATGCTGACCACCGCCGGTGTCTCTTCCAACGATTCGCGCCTCGAGGCCGCGGTTTCCACGTGGCTGGTGGACTCCCGCATGCCGCTCCCGGATGGGTTCCGCCTCCACGTCGAGGTCGTCGACGAAGTCGGCGCCTGGGACGACCCGCGGGAAATCTTCCCGCAGGGCGACACCGACGTTCGCGCCGGCGAACCGCTCGGTTGGGTGCACCTCACGTGGCGAGCTGCACCAGCGCGGGCACGCGTCGAAGCCGATATCCCCGAGGCACTGATTGAACTGAGCCGCGCCGCCCTGGAGCAGGAGGACTGGCTCTTCCGGTCGTTCCTGCTGATCACGCTGATCTTTCTCTGGAAGCGACACGGGTACTATCACGTGCACGCCGCGACGGCGATCGATCCGCACGGCCGCGGCTGGATGCTGATCGGCAACTCGTGTTCGGGCAAATCGACGACGACGGCGTTGCTCGCGTCCCGCGGCTGGCAGGTGAGCACCGACGACATCGCCTTTCTCACCTCCGGAGGCGATCGCGCTGCCGTGCGAGGTTTCCGGTCGCGCGTCGCGCTGCGCGCCGGCGGCTACGAGCTGCTGCAGCGTCCTGGCGGAACGGCACTCACGTCCCGCCGCAAGACCGGTTTCTGGCCCGAAGAGCTCGGCGCCACGTGGATCCCGGTGGTGAAACCCGACATCATCCTGTTCACGTCGGTGGCGGGCGAGCGAACCATGTTCCGCGCCGCCACGCCGCAGGAAATCATGCAGGAGTTGCTGCAGTGGTCGCTCTGGGTCATGTTCGAATCGACTAACGCGCAGGAGCATCTCGACCTGCTGGCGCAGCTCGGCCGGCAGGCGAAGTGCTACCGCGCGACGTTCGCACCCGACCTGTTCGCCGCGCCCGAAGGCCTGGAGGCGTTTCTGCCATGACCGAACCGCGATATCGTCGTCACGTCGACCTGCGCCTTACCTCGCTCGACGGCGAAGGCGTGGTGCTGCATCTCAAGGCACGCCGGTATTTCAGCGTCAACGAGACTGGCCTGACGATCCTGGAAGCGCTCAAGGAACCGCGCACGTTCGCCGAGCTGGTCGACGCCATCCTGAGCGAATACGACGTGACATCCGAGACGGCGGGCCAGACGACGCGCGAATTTCTGGATCAATGCCTGGCCTCCGCGGTGGTCGAGGAGATCGCTTGATCCGCCGGCTGACACCGGGCTGGCGCCTGCGCGCCACCGGTGCGGCCGTCGTGCTCCCTCCGCTGGTGTACATCGTCCGGCTCGACCGCATCGTGCGATGGATCGCGCGTTCGCGGCAGCCCGGAACGCCCGATCCATCGGTCGACGATCCCGCCCTCGCCGACTGGGTCGACCGCGTCCTCAACCGGATGCCGGTGCCGTGGAAGCGCACCTGCCTCAAGCGCGCGCTGGTGCTGCATTACCTGCTGCATCGGGCCGGGCGGCCCGCGGAATTGCGCATCGGCGTGCGACGCGACGAACACAACGACCTCGCCGCGCACGCATGGCTGGTCCGCGACGAGCAGCCATACCTCGAGGCCGGTGCCGACCGGATCTCGACCTATCAGGTGCTGACCAGCTTCACCTCGAACGGCGAGCCGGCGGCGTGACCAGTCCGCTGGTTGCGGTGCTGATTGACACCCTCCGGCTCGGGCCCGGCGCCGATTCCGCGCTTACCGCCCGCTGGAAAGCGGCGGATCTCACCGGCCTCGCCGAGCTCGTCGAATACGAAGGCGCCGCCATCTGGCTCTTCCGCCGACTTCGCTCGCTCGGCATCCTCGCCTCACTGCCGCCGGACGTGACCGAAAAGATGCGCACGCTCGCGTTCGAAGCCACCGCGATCCGGATGCAGGTGGAGGCCGAAGGCGTCACCGCGATCGGCGTGCTCGCCGACGCCGGCGTGCCGGTCATCGCGATCAAGGGGATCGCGCGCTGCATTCTCGCGCCGCGGTACCGTTACCTCGATGCACGAATCACCAGTGACGTCGACCTGCTGGTGCCGCAAGCGCGACTGGACGACGCCGAACGCTGCCTGCGCGCGGTGGGGTATGCCGAGGCGGCCGTGAGGTGGAAACCCGTCGATCGCCATCATCACCGTCCGCCGCTCACGCGGGGAACAGTCACGGTCGAGCTGCACGACAGCACGTCGGTGCACCTCCTGGCCGGCGTGGCGTGGTCTCGCGCCAACGACAGGAGCGAATCGGTCGAATGGGGAGGGGGCGGGCGCATGGTTCGCGTGCCGCATCCGACCGAATTGGTGTGGAGTGCCATCGCCCACGGAATCGAGGATGACACCTTCGGCTTCCGGCTGAAGCGATTCCTCGAGGTGGCCGCGCTGGCGGGCGAGAACGCGCCGGTGGACTGGACGGTGATCGAGCACCGGCTTGCCGATTCGCGCGAGCATGATCCCTCGATTCCGGACGTCGAGCGGCGCAACCATCTGCGGGCCTGGCTCGACGCGGCGATGTGGTTCGTGGCCCCTGAGCGGCGCCCGCCGCGGTTTGCCGAACCGGGCTTCGACATCCCCGCCCTGCTGCAGTGGCGCCATCGGCTGCTCATCCCCCGCCGGTGGCTCGGCGGGCGCCTGCGGGCTCATCTGCTGGAGGAAGGTGCCCGCGTCCTTATCGGGATGGACCTGCAGCCGTCGCCGCCGACCGCATCGCCCGCGGCGCGGATGCGGCGCGCCGCCGGCAACGAAGCCAGCCGAGCGATGTTCCAGGTCTGGCGGCTCGTGGCCGGCGGCTGATCGCCACGGCCACCGGGAATCATCAGCGTGATGCCACGGGCGGCGCGGCAGGCGGTCGGAAGAGTGCGATCCCCGGTGCGTTGGCCGGCCCGTTCCACGCCGTCACCACGCTCCAGTCGGCCGCCCATTTGGGAGGTACATCGGCCCCCGGCCAGATCTGCAGCAGAAGGCACGGCCGCGGGCCCGTCTTCTCCAGACCCGCCGACTGGTTCAGGGCGCCGACGGCCCGGAAGCGCACGCCGCGGCGCGCATCGCGGACCAACGCCATCACCGCATACTCCCAGCCGTCGGGCCAGGTGTGCATGGCGACATCGGTGCACTTCGACGTTGCGATCCGCTGAGCCACGTCACGGTATGGCTGCAACATGGCGGGTTGGTACATGAAGTATCCGTATTCGCGGGGAATGGCGAGGATCGATGGGCGTGGCGCGATGCTGTGTACGGCGATAAGTGGACGGGTGTAATTGACCAGCGCGAACGGCAACGCCGCCAGCACCATCACCCAGAGCAGCAGGCGCCGCCACCGCAGTGCCAGATGCTCCAGCACCACCGCCGCCCATGCCAGGCCGAGGACGAAGAACGGCGTCTCCAGCCGCGAATTGTAGCTCTGCCACTTGAGTGCCGCGGAAAAGACGATCATGCCCAGCAGCACCGTCGCGGAGAACCATCGGGCTCGCGGCGGAAGCGACACTCGCAGCAGGCCGATCACGCAGCCAACCAGCAGCAGAAGCTGGAGCGGATTGGGTGCCGACTCTTCGTGCGTGGTCCACGGTGCCGCAATGAATCGCGGGTTCCACGTGGTGCGCGGATCGTCAGGATTCGCCCCGACGAGCTGACACCCCGACGCGACCGCCGTCGCCACGGCGTCGTTCACCGCGCCGATCGGCGTCCCGAAGTGGAGCGCCAGGTTGCGCGCGGTGGTGCAGGCGACTGCGCCGGGCGTGTGCGTCGCCATCGCCGCGTCGTCGACGAAGGCGGCGTCGCCCTGCAGGCGTCCGAAAATCCGGTAATTGCGGAGGAGCTGGGGGCCGGCGAGCACCGCGATCGCCGCCGCCGCCGCGACGCCGAGAATCGCAACGTCGCGGATTCGGCGCCGCATGATGAGCAGCACACCGAGCGGGATCAGCCCGGCCAATGCGAACAGGAGCGCGGTCTGCTTGGTCGCGGCGGCGAGCCCGATCGCTACGACACACAGCACCAGGTCGCGGCCGCCGGCGCCGTGGGCCAGCAACCGGTATCCATAGGCGCAGGCGATGACCGCCCAGCACGCAGCCACGACATCGGTCTGGGTGCCGCTCGCCTGGGCGATCGCCATCGGCAACGTCGCGACCAGGAGCGCGGCGACGTTGCGCGCCGTGCAGCCGCCGCCCAGCGCGGTCGCGAGAAGTGCCGCACCGCCGCACGACATCGCGAACGACATCCACTGCACCAGATTGGCGAAGTGGTCGCCGCCGCTCAGCAGCCGGAACTGCAGCATGGCGTATTCCGACCACGACGGCATGAAGAGCTGCCGGGTATCGAAGGTGGCATACGGCGCGAGCGATCGGTGCATCGCCCATTGCTCGACACGCGTCAGGTGATACGTCATCGCGTCGTAGGAATTGGGCGGAGCGACCAGCGCGGTGAGCAGCGTCAAGACGAGAATGAGTCCGATCCCCGCGAGCACCGGGCGCGGGATGCGGCCCCCTTCCCCTTCTCCGTCGTCGTCCTGCGGTGGCGGGAGCAAGGCTGGAGTGCGCCAGGCGACGAGTCCCGCGACGAGGGCAATCCCCCACGCCGCCGCACTCCCGGCGTACGTCAGTGCACCGAGCAGCGATTGCAGTTCGGTGAATACCGATATGGCGACGCCAAATGCCACGAACGCAGCGGTGGTCGCCACCAGCCACGTCCAGCCGCGGCGCCGGAAGACGCCAGCCCATATCGCGATGGCCAGGAAGGGGAGGAGAATCATCCGGCGGGCGGGCTCAGCGGATCACCGAGTCACGGTCGCGATCGAGCAGTGCCGGCATCGCTCCCCTTTGTCGAGTACGCTCCGCAGGACAAGTTAGCGCAGATCAACGACCCACGCCCCCCAGAAACGCCCGATACATCTTCGCCACCTCCGCCGGCCGCGTCGCCGGACACAGGTGCCCACAATCGGGAAGCACTTCGAACCGCGCCTGCGGCATCCGCTCGGCCAGCCGCCGCCCGCCCGACACTGCGAACAGCGGATCGCGCCCTCCCCACAGCACCAGCGCCGGCGCCGTGATCCGCGGCGCCAGTGAATCGAGCAGATACACCGTGCGTGGATCGATCAATTGCGCGAACACGCTGTCCCATTCCGGATTCCGCTCGCGATACTCCGCCACCATCGCGCGCTTGACAAATCCCGGCAGCGTAAGGTCCGGTTCACCGATCAATCCGATCAGGGTGTCGAGTGTCGCCATGCTGGTGACGTGAAAGACATTGTCGCCCGCAATGATCCGCTGCGCCAGCGGCGTCGCGGTATCGGGCCGCGTGCCGAGGGTGCTGATCAGGCCGAGCGAGATGGCCGATGCGGGATACGCGGCCGCGAACGCGCCCGCGATCTCGCCCCCCATCGACACTCCCGCGATGTGCACCGCCGGAATGCCGAGCGCCGCGATGAACGCATGCACCCGCTGCGCCTGCGCCGGCGCACCGTAGTCGCCATTGGTCGCCGCGTGATTCTCGCCGAACCCGTGCAGGTCGGGAATGATGACCCGGTACCGATCGGTCAATCGATGGGCGACGGCGAGCCAGGTCTCTTTCCGGTCCTGGAAGCCGTGCAGTAGCACCACCGGCGGGCCACCGCCGCTTCCACCATCGAGATAGGGAACCCGACCGAACGTCGTGGCGACTTCGCGCCGGTGGAATCCCCAATAGCGCCGCTGCACGACGTCGATTCCGTGCAGCAGCGCGGCCGGGAACCACAGATACATCACCAGTGCGGTTGCTACCGCGAGCGCGGCGATACCCGCGGTCCATCGTGCTGCACGCATGTTCGTGACACTCCTCGCCCGCGCTGAATCGTTCCGCCCGGCGGTGAATGGTACCTCGACTGAGCGTGCTCGCGCGCCAGGTTCCGTGGATGGACCGCCCTTGCCTGCCTCCCGACGCCGAGACGATACTATGGCGATGCCGCTCGCGAACTACTACTCCGCCGACGACGTGCGCGCGCTGCCTGACGACGGCAACCGCTACGAAACCGTCTATGGCGAGCTGCTGGTGACCCCGGCACCGGGCGGACGCCATCAACTGATCCTGGGCCGGTTGTTCCACATCCTGGACAACTACCTCAGGAACAATGGACTGGAGCAACTGCTCTGGTCGCCCGCGGACATTTCGTGGAGCAGCGATACGCTGGTCCAGCCCGACATCTTCGTCGCCGAGCTCGATGCCTGGAAGCGGAGTTTGAAGTGGGCAGACATCCAGGTGCTGCATCTGGCCGTCGAGGCTCTCTCGCCGTCCACCGCCCATCAGGATCGCTTCACCAAGCGCCATCTGTACCAGGAGCACGTGCCGGTGTATTGGATTGTCGACGACGACCGACGACAGGTCGAAATCTGGACGTCGCATTCGACGGTACCCACCGTCGAGCGCTTGGCGCTGGTCTGGCGCCATCCGGCCCTCGATAACGATTGCATCGTCGATCTCGGCTGGCTGTTTGCGGACTGACGGGCGCCGCGGACCGCCCGCCGCCCCGAGCGCGGCCCCTTACCTTATCGGTTCCACGCCGTAGTTTTTGGGGCGCGAAGTCCCCTGGCCGTCAACGCCTTCCGCAGGAGGAACCATGATCGATCTCTTCGCCTCCCCCACCCCGCGCCGTGGATTTCTGGGACGGATCGCCGCCGCCGCGATCGGCGGCGCGGTCGCCGGCACCATCCCCGCGACGCTTGCCGCCGAGAGCACTGCCGCGCGCGACCCGAAACTCGAGGCCTGGTTCGGCAAGCTCAACGGCAAGCACCGGATTCTGTTCGACGCGCCGGCCACCAACGGCGGAATGCCGGCGGTGTGGCCGCGCATCTACCTCAACACGATGGCGGCAACTTATCCCGGAGAGACCGGCAGCGTGATGGTGATCGCCCGGCATGAGGGTCTGCCGCTGGTGCTCAACGATGACATCTGGTCCAAGTACAAGTTGGGCGAGACTTTCAACGTCAAAGTGGACAACGCGCCGGCGACGAAGAATCCCTACGCGACCATCACCAACCTGCCGGTCCCCGGGCTCGGCGTGTCGCCGCTGCTGCAGGCCGGGGTGTTGTTCGGCGCATGCGACGTGGCGATCACGGTGTACAGCGCTGCCGCGGCCGGCAAGATGGGGTTGAAACCGGAGGCGGTGAAGGCTGAGTGGGTGGCGGGACTGTTTCCGGGCGTGCAGGTGGTGCCGTCGGGCGTGATGGCGGTCGGCCGCGGACAGGAGTTCGGAGCGCAGTACTGCTTTGCCGGGTGAGGGGCGGGTCGGCGGCTGCCGGCGGGTGTGCGAGCTGGCAGCTGCTGCATTCGGCGTTTGCTGGAATTCTGGCGGCTGAACTGACGCCGTGATCCGCGCCTATAGCGCTATGTTGTTTTTTACCATAGCAGCAAGTCGGCCGGCCGCCGCCCAGGCGATCCCCGATGGCATCGTGGCGCATGGCACGCTGTCGTTCGACGCCGACGCTACCCTGGGCGCGTTCACCGGGGTCACCCACGACATGACCGGCGAACTGCGTGGCGCATCCGCGCTCGGCGGCGTGCGCGGCTGGGTCGAAGCGAAAACCGCGACACTCACCACGAAGAACGGCCACCGCGATCGCGATATGGCGAAGTCGCTCGATCTCCCGCAGTACCCGACGATGCGATTCACTGTCGACAGTCTTACGCCGGGTCAGCGGCATGGCGACTCGACCGCTGTCACCGTTCACGGCCGGTTCACGATCCATGGGACAACGAAGCCCGCCATCATCGATGGCTGGGTGGCGGTTACATCGGACAGCGCCCGGTTCCATGGCAGCACGCCGATGGACGTGAAGGATTACGGCGTCGGCCATCTTTCCAAGGCGCTCGGCATTTTCAAGATGAACGAACACATCACCGTCCATATCGACGTGACGTTCGCCCCGCATCATTGATGAAAAGGGCGCTGCGCGCCCGATTGGTCAGCGTGGGAGAGCGCACCGCCGCCGAATCAGATGCCGATCAACGAGGTCGAATCGCCGCCGGTATCGAGCCGCACCGGGTGGTCGGGTACGCCCGTGAACCAGCTCTTGAGCGCTTCGACCGCCACCCCGCAAAGCCGTCCCGCCGCGACCGATTCGTCGAGACGGTCGAGTACCTCGTCGACCGGGAGCGCCGCACGATACGGGCGTGCCGCGGAGAGTGCCTCGCAGACATCCACCACGGCAAGCACCCGCATTGACATGGTCAACTGATCGCCCGCGAGTCGGAGATGGTAGCCGCTACCGTCGAGCCGTTCGTGGTGCGCGGCGGCGAGCATCGCGAACCGGGCGAACCGGGGCACCCCGCGGAGGATTTCCAGCGTGTGCTCCGTGTGACGCTGCATGGCGGCAAACTCCACGCTGGTCAGCGGCGTCGCCTTGTCGAGAATGGTGTTCCCGACGCCGAGCTTGCCGATGTCGTGCAGCAGACCGGCGCGGCGCAGCGCGCGCACTTCCCGGCTGGTCATGCCGAGCTCCATCGCGGTGCGCGTCGCGAGGAAGGAAACGTTCTGCGAATGCCGCGCGGTGAATGGACTCTTGGCGTCGATGACCCGCGCGAAGGCTTCGGCAACCGTGTCGAGGCGAAGCTCGTCGGCGTAGACGACCCGGTTCGGATGCTCGAACTGTCGCAACGCGGCCAGCGAGTCGGCCTGGCTGAGTCGCTGCCAGAATTCCGCATCTGCAGCAAACTCGTCGAGGGCGGCAACCAGCGCTGGATCGAACCATCGCCCTGAACGACCACGCGCGACGTCGAACGCCGTGCGCACGTCGAATGCCTGCTCGAACACCTCGATCGTCTGCGCCAGGCTGGTAATGCGGGCGAACAGCGGAATCGCGTCGCCGCGAAGCCCCGCCGGCGCGCCGTTTCCGTCCCAGTGTTCTTCGACGGCTGCGATCGCGGCGCAGGTTTGCTGCGGCATCGCCAGCATTCCCGCGATCGCCGCGCCGCGATCGGCCCGCGTGACCGCCATCTCGAAATGCGCAGTGTGACTGCGGCGGAGTCCCGTAAGCGCGTGCCATCCGCGGGTCAACCACCAGCCGCCCCGCGCATGTCGCAAGGCGTACCGCGCCACATCGCGCCGGTCGGTCCAGTCGATCAATCGCCGCGCAGCCTTGAGTGCGCGGTCATCCGCGCCGAAGAGTGACGCCAGTTGCGATGCGTTGCTGGAGCTGCCGAGATCCTTGAGCAACAAGGTGTAGAAGAGCGCATTGCGTTCATGATCCGGCAGTCGCAACACGGACGCGATTCGCATTCCGATCATCGCGGTGCGGATCGAATGCCCCACCGGCTGGCCTTCAGCCATGTCGAGGGCCCGCGACAGCGCACCAATCACCGCGGTCAGGCGAATTCCGGGATACCGCGCCCCGGTGGCCTGACGGACCGGCGCCGATTCCCGCCTGGACGGCAACTGAATGATCCGGGCCGGGGTCGGCACGCACAGCCCGCGCGACCCGGTGCCGGGCGGCATTGCGCGAGCCGAATGCTCGCTACCGGCCGCGGGAAAAAGCGCCCGGGCTGTGGCTGTAAGAGCGAGGAGATGCGCCGCCATACCGGTCAGGGCGGCAAGAAGGGTGCCCTCCGAAGGGCCCCGGGGGCTCACTCCCCCCGCAGCGCAACCATCGGGTCGACGCGGGCCGCCCGGCGCGCCGGAATGAACGACGCCAGGACCGCAACGCCGAGCAGCACGGCGGCAACCGCAACGAAGACGGCCGGATCGCGCGGCGATTCCTCGAACAGCAACGGCCCGATCCACCGACTCATGCCCAGCGCGACGACGGCGCCGAGTGCCACTCCCGCCACCGCCAGCTTGACGCCGTCGGACACCACGTGCCGTACCAGATCCCCTGCACTGGCCCCGAGCGCCACCCGTACGCCGAGTTCGTGAATTCGCTGCCCCACATTGAACGCAATCACACTGTAGAGACCGATCGCCGCGAGCACCAGTGCCAGCACGCCGAAGATCACGAACATCGAGGCGCCCAGCTGCCACGGCTGCGTCTGCTCGCCGATGATGTCGCGCACCGGCGTCGCAGTGACGTACGACGCGCCGGGCATCAACGGCTGCAGCGCCTTGCGCACTGTCGCCTGCATCGCACCGGGATCGCCGGTGATACGGACGAAGAGCCCGCCCTGCTGCGGATGAAACTGTTCGGCCGAGAGATAGTAGAACAGGCCGGGGTCGTCGCCAAGCTGATTGCTCTTGATGTTCTCGGCGACGCCGACGACGTAGTTACATGGCAATGTGTCGCTCCCGAGCCGCACACACTTGCCGATCGGATC
>JBOHRZ010000049.1:0-12020 GCA_050732975.1 Gemmatimonadales bacterium | reverse complement strand
ATCCTGCCTTTTCCGCGTCCCACTGCGTCGCGATGCAGTCGGCAGTCGCCAAGATGGGGGCCGAGCCAATGGGCCGGGGCGCGGCCCGGCGGTCACGCCATGTTGATCCGCCAGGTATGATTGTCGATGCCAGTAAGGGGGGCCCGAATGCTCGAACGCACTCTGATCGCCGTGTTCGGCTTGACGTTCTGCAGCGCCGCCGCCGCGCAGGCGCCAGTGGCGCGCGACAGTGCCGGGGTGCACATCGTCGAGAACGTCGCGCCGATCTGGACAAGGCACGCGGCGCAGCATCTCGACATGACCCCGGTGCTCTCGGTCGGTTCCGCCATGGGTGCGCCCGAAGAGCAATTCGGCGAGGTGCGGGGTGCGACCCGGCTCAGCAATGGCGATATCGTCGTGGCCGACCGACTCAATTACCAGCTCCGCGTATTCGGGCCGGACGGGAAATTCATCCGGCGGATCGGGCGCCGCGGCCAGGGCCCGGGCGACCTGCAGGGCATCTGGTCGATCTATCACCTCCCCGGCGACGTGATCCTGGTGTGGGACATCACCAATCACCGTCTCACCTGGTTCGCCAGCGACGGCAAGGTGCGCAAGACGCTCAATGTCGATCACCCGCCGCCAATCCAGGATGGCAGGAATACGACGGGGTTTTCGCTTTTCGTCGTTGGACCGCTCGCTGACGGCGACGTCATTGCGTACCGCGGCGAGGGGCGCATCAATCCGCCGGCCGGGATGTATTCCAACAATGCGTACGGATGGCGGATCGACATTGTCGGCCACCTGCATCAGACGATCTCGCTGCTGCACGGCGAGTCGTGGGAATTCAAGCAGTCGGGATACATCGTCTTTGACGATGACCCCTATACGGCCAGGAGCAGCATGGTCACGGTGAGCGACGGCTTCTGGTACACCGACGGCGTGAGTTTCGAATTGAAGAAGTATTCGCCGAACGGGAAGTTGCTGAGGATCGTGCGCGAGCGCCGACTGCCGGATAAGGTCACGCCGGCCGAGGAGGCGGCGTACCGGAAGGTAGAGATCGACGAGGCGAAGACCTTGAAGCTGCGCGACGAGAACGGCCGGGCGGCGCTGGTCTCGGCGAACGAGGCGGCGATGAAGTGGCTGCCATTCCCGGAGCGGAAGGCGGCCTTCGACGCGTTGCAGGCTGATCCGCAGGGCGGCACCTGGGCGCGAGAATTCGGCGACTCGACCGCTACAGAGCGATGGGATCACTTCGATCCCAACGGCCGCCTGCTGGGCGAGGTGGATTTCCCGGCGGGGCTGGATGTCTTCGAGATCGGTAATGACTACGTCCTCGGCCGAGTAAAGGATGAGAACGATGTGGACGTGGTGAGATTGTACCGGTTGAAACGATAATCGAAAGGTGATCATGACGCGCCACCGTGCCCTTGCCGCCCTCCTGCTGATCGCGATCCCGGCCGCGCTTCCCGCTCAACGTGCCGCCGCGTTCGACCTGGTGATCCGCAACGGACGCATCATCGACGGGACCGGATCGCCATGGTACCGCGCCGACGTCGGTGTCCGCAACGGCCATGTCACCGCGATCGGCGACCTCGCCCACGCCACGGCCCGCAGCAGGATCGACGCATACGGGATGATCGTCGCCCCCGGATTCATCGACATGCTCGGTCAGTCGGAACTCACCATGCTGGTCGACGCGCGAGTACCGTCGAAGATCTTCCAGGGGATCACCACCGAAATCACCGGCGAAGGGGAATCGATCGCGCCGCTCGACAGCGAGATGATCTCGGCCAACATGCCGGGCTATCGCCACTACCACGTCACGCCCACGTGGCACACGCTGAGCGAGTACTTCGCGCGCCTCAAACGCCAGGGGATGGGGATCAACCTCGGCACCTACGTCGGCGCGGCGTCGGTACGCGAGATGGTGCTCGGCTATCGCGACGTGCAGCCCACCGCGGCGCAACTCGCCCAGATGCAGGCGCTGGTCGCGCGCTCGATGCACGAAGGCGCACTCGGCGTGTCGACGGCGCTGCAATATCCGCCGGCGCCCTACGCGAAGACCGACGAACTCATCGCGCTGGCGAAGACCGCGGCAAGCTACGGCGGGATCTATGCCACGCACATGCGAAGCGAGGGCGACGCCGAGATGGCGGCGCTCGACGAGACGTTCCGGATCGCGCGCGAAGCCGCGATACCGGTCGAGATCTTTCACCTCAAGGCGGGCGGCAAGTCGAACTGGGGGAAGATGCCGGCGATCGTGGCGCGGATCGACTCGGCCCGCAAGTCCGGGCTCGACATCGGCGCCGACACGTACGCCTACACGGCCTGGGAAAACTCGATGTCGGCATTCGTCCCACCCTGGGCGCACGACGGCGGCGATACGGCGCTGGTCCGGCGGCTCAGGGATTCGACGATGCGGCAGCGGATCCGGCAGGACATGCTCACCCCCTCGAAGGACTGGGACAACGAATGGCAGGAGATCCAGGGGCCGCACGACGTGCTGATTACCGTGGTCGATAACTCCGCGTTACTGCCGTTGGAAGGGAAACGTCTCGACGACATCGCCAGCGAATGGCACGAGGATCCTTTCAACACGCTATTCGACATCCTGGTGCGCGACAGCGCCAAAACGACCGTGGCGGTGTTCGCCATGTCAGAGCCGGATGTCGACCTCGCGCTGCAGCAGCCTTGGGTCTCCATCGACAACGATGCTTCGGGAACCTCACCCGAAGGAATACTCGGCAGCGAGCACTCGCATCCGCGCGCCTACGGCACCTTCCCACGGATCCTGCGGATGTTCGTCCGCGAGCAGCATCTGCTGACGCTTCCGGATG
The DNA here is from genome assembly GCA_050732975.1 of Gemmatimonadales bacterium. Taxonomy (GTDB): domain Bacteria; phylum Gemmatimonadota; class Gemmatimonadetes; order Gemmatimonadales; family GWC2-71-9; genus Palsa-1233. Next base: position 9,201 of record JBOHRZ010000049.1, on the reverse strand, counting down.
CGATCCGCAAGTTCAGCGCATTGCCAGCGGCGCGCGAGCACCTCGCCGACCGTGGCGTGATCAAGGCGGGGATGTGGGCCGATCTGGTGATCTTCGACCCCGATGCGATCACCGATCGCGCCACGTATGAGAATCCCAATCAGTTCTCGAGCGGGATGCGCTGGGTCCTGGTGAACGGCGAGCCGGTGATCGCCGGCGGGAAGATGACGGGCGCACTGCCCGGGCGGGTGCTGTATGGGCCGGGCTATGTCGCGCCGGCAGCCCGTACCCGAGCGAACGCCGGAAGGGACTGAGCCGATGCCGCAGAACATCCTGCTCGAGCACATGACTTCGCCCGAGGTGCGCCGTGCCATCGATTCCGGGTACACGACCGCCGTGGTGGCCTGCGGAGCCGTCGAGCAGCACGGGCCGCACTTGCCGCTGTGCATGGACGCCGAGCACGGAACGAGGCTCGCGGAGGAGGTCGCCCGCCGGCTCGGTGATGCGCTGGTCGCGCCGACTATTCGCGTCGGCTGCTCGGAGCACCATATGAAGTTCGCGGGAACTTTCACGTTGCGGCGCGAGACATTCGAAGCTCTCTGCCAAGACTACTGCACCAGCCTTTCGCGCCACGGATTCCGCGTCATTTACTTTGTGCCGTCGCACGGCGGCAACTTCGAGCCGCTGGCCGAGATGCAGCCGCGCCTGCAGGAAGCGGTGGGACCGGCGGTGCAGGTGGTGGTCTATTCCGACCTCGTCGAAGTGATCGAGCTCTGGCGGCGCGTGGTGGAGGAGGAGGCGGGCCTCGGCGGCCGAGTCGGCGGTCACGCGGACATCGCCGAGAGTTCGATCATGCTGGCGCTGCATCCGGAGCTGGTGCGAATGTCGGAAGCGGCCGAGGGGTACGTTGGTCCGATTACTCCGGAGCTGATGAGTACCGTCTTCCGCGATGGCATCGGCGCGATTGCTCCGAACGGAATCATCGGCGACGCTCGCGGCATGCAGAAGGCGATTGGCGAGCGGTGCATCGCGGAAATGGCAACGGTGCTGGTCAGGCATTTCAGGACCGCTGAAGGACCTTGACGCATGTTCGAACTCGCAGCACTGCAGGATCTCTACCGCCATCTCGAATGGGCCGAGGCCGCGGTGTGGGCGGTGGCGCTGCAGTCGCCGGCGGCCATTGCCGACCAGGAACTGTGCGAGCGCCTGCATCACATTCACACTACCCAGCGCGTCTTCCTCGAAGTCTGGACCGGACGACCTGTGGGAAAGCACTACAACCTGAAGTTTCCTTCCCTGCGCGAACTGTATGAATGGGCGACACCCTACTATCCGCAGGTGCATGCGTATCTCGCGGCGCTTCCTGAGCGCCAGCTACACGCACCAACTTCTGTGCCGTGGGCGCGGCTCTTCAACAAGGAGACCGGGGGCGACCCGGGGCCGACCACGCTGGCTGAAACGCTGTTTCAGGTCACCAGCCATTCCACCTACCACCGCGGGCAGATGAATACCCGCTTGCGCGTGCTCGGCTCGGCGCCGCCGCTTGTCGACTACATCGCCTGGCTGTGGCGCGGCCGACCGGCGCCGCAATGGGTGTAGACGCATCACCGATCCTCGTGACCGGCGCCACCGGCCGAGTCGGTCGCCTCGTGGTCGACGAATTGCTGCGCGCGGGGGTGCCGGTGCGTGCACTCGCGCGTCGACCGGAGCACGCTGCACTCCCCGCGGGCGTCGACGTCGTGGCGGGCGACCTCACCGTCCCGGCGTCGCTTGATGCGGCCATCCGGGATGTCAGCGCGGTGTTCCTCGTCGGGACAACGACGGCGGCCACCGCTCCGGCGGTGATCGCACGGCTCGCGGCGCCCGCGGATTCGCGCCGCGTCGTATACCTCTCGGCGCCGTTCCGGACGCCGCACCCGTTCTTTCAGCAACCGAATCCCATGCGTGATCTGCACGCCGAGATCGAGTGCCTTCTCGCCGATAGCGGTCTGGACATCGCGATCCTGCGACCGGGGATGTTCGCGTCGAACGCGCTGCGCTGGTGGGCGCCCCAGATCCGGCAGGGGGATGTAGTACGTTGGCCATACGAAGCAGTGGAGACCGCGCCGATCGACGAGCGCGACATCGCAGCGGTCGCCGCGCGGGCTCTACTCGACGACCGGTATGCGAATGCCGACTGGGTGCTCACCGGCCCAGCGTCGCTGAGCCACGGCGCGCAGGTCCGCGCGATCGGTGATGCCATCGGACGCGAAATCCGATTCGAGGAGTTGACACCGGACGAGTTCCGGCGCGACGCGGCGGCAACGTGGTCAGCCGCAGCGGAGATGCTGCTCGCGGCGTGGCGGGCATCGCTCGGGCTCCCGGCGTTTGTGACAACCGTCGTCCAGGACATCCTCGGCGTGCCGGCACGGAGCTTCTCTCGGTGGGCCGCCGACAATGCGGGAGCATTCGAGCGGCCCGTCGCCGGCATCCAACAGTCGTTGCGATCGGGCGATCGCAGCTGACCTCGTTTGTCAGGATTGCTGATCTACGCTCGAACCAGGCGCCTGATCCGGCGGGCGCGCCGCCGCCGCCCGCCGGCGGTCGAGGGCGTTCTTGAGCAGGCGCACCGGATTGAGTTCGGCGGCCGAACGGTCGCGGGTCATGTTGTCGTCGTGGCGGCGGGCGTACATCACCACCGTGTCGATCTGCCGAATACGCACGCCGCGATTGGCGGCCCGAAGGTACCAGTCCTGATCCTCACCGAAGCGGAGCGCCGCGTCGAACAGTCCGGCCCGCTCGAACGCGCGCCGGCGATACACGCCGGCTCCGATCGAATAGGGGAATGACTCCGCCGGATTGCCGATGAACTCCCCGGGCTCGTCGAGGTCGTCGAGCCGCGTGAGCTGCACCAGGCCGCGCACCACGTCAATGTCCGGATCTGCCGTCAGGATCTCGACCAGCCGTCCCAGCGTCTCCGCCGGCCAGAGATCGTCGACATCGAGAAACGCGATGAAATCGCCTGCGGCAACCTGAATGCCGCGATTGCGAGCCGCGGCGGGCCCGGCGTTGAGCTGCCGGAAATACCGTACCTCCACCGGCAGCGCCCCGATTGCGGCCGGGATATCCTCGAGCGATCCGTCGTCGACCACCACCAGGTCGAGTGCCGCGTAGCCCTGGCGTAGCGCATTCCGGATCGCCGCCGGCAGGAACCGCGCTCCGTTGAACATCGGAATCACCACCGTCACCAGCGGCCGCGACGGCGATGCATCTGCGACCTCAGGGGCGGCGGCCAACGACGTCAAAGCCGACGGCTCAAGCTCGACAATGCCACGCACGGTCTCGGGCACTGTCGCGATGTCGTGCCCGAGCGCGAGATGCAGCCGTGGTACCTCGCGCACCAGCCGCTCGATGAAGTCATGGGTGATGCGCCCCGCGTGCGGCAATTGCGACATGGTGGTGAATTCCGCCGCGCGTTGCAGCTCGGCCAGCGCTCCCGGCCTGATCACGGTGCGGGCGGTGCGGCTGAACGAGGGCGTGGCGATTGCCCGCAGCGGCAGCGATCGGCGCAATTGCGAGGCATGCCGCGGCATCAGTTGGATCACCGCCTTCTCCTCGGTGCCGAGTCCGGCATACACCACGTCGTCGCGAACGCGTGGGAAACGTTCCAGTTGCCGCGCATCCAGCTTGGCGGTGCTGTAGAGGCTGTACACGCGAGGTTCGGGGTCGAGGCGCACCGCGAGATAATCGTCGCCGATCCAGGCCATCCCGTTCGACAGACAGGCCAGCGCCGTGGTCGATTTGCCGACGCCGCCCTTGCCGGTGATCAGCAGCGCACCCGCATCGGTACCGATCGACGCCGCGTGCATCACCTGGGCGCCCTGGTCCTCCAGCCACCAGTGCAGCAGGGTGCGAAACGGCGCCGCTTCGGTCCAGTACGGAAGCTGGTCGGGCGCGCCGACCCAGTAGACGCCGAGCCGGCGGTCGAGGTCGAGCAGATTGAGCGAGTACTCGAACCAGTGGTGGTACGCGCTGCGCACCCGGGGGTGCATCATCCCCCAGAGTTCGCCGCGGTCGGTAAAGCACTCCGGCGGACACGGCGCCGGCACCATCGCGATGCCGGACGACAGACTATCCCAGACGTGGATGGTGACGTCCGGCGCGCGGTCCGGCGGCCCGGCCAGATGCGCCAGCGCGCCGGTGAGTCCGTGGAGAAACCTGTCGCCGGCAAAAACCAGTTCGACGCGCGTGCCGGCCACGTCGAAGTGGCGCCGCTCGATGCCGGTTCGCGCCTCGGCATCGAGGCAGCGCGCCATCGCATCGTCGAAGAAGGCCCGCTGCTGCTCCAGCGGCCGTTCCGGATAGTCGCTGGGCTGGACTGGCGTTGGTGCGCGCCTTGGCGCCGTCATCACGAGACTGACTTCCGTGACGGCATCGCCGGGTCGCTCCGGCCGATCCGCCGCCGCAGGCCACGCAGGATCACGCCGGAGAGTTGTCGACGTGTGGTCAGATCCAGGCGATAACGCAGGTAATGAGTGTACCCGTTCGCGAACGCCAGCGGATTGCGAGTATGGGCAAAGCGGAGATACTCCACCATCCACAGCCACTGGGTGCCGAGCGCGCTCCGCTCGAGCCGCCCCGCATCGGCCAGCAGCGCGGTGCGTTCGATGCGCTCCATCCACGACGGCGGCTGGTGACGAAAGCGGATCAGCGCGTCGGCCGGGATGGCGGCGGCAAAGCGCCGCGCGAGGTAGTCGAGTCCCAGCGACACACGATGGGTCAGCCGGCGCTGTTCGGCAAAGCGGAACATCTCGTCCCAGTCGACATCGTTGCCGCGCCGCTGCAGGATCCGGATCGCGTCGGGGATCCAGCGCACGGGCGTCTCTTCGGCCCAGCGCACTCCGTGCACGATGACGAGGAAGAGCAGGAATGTCGGATCGAGCTGCCGCACGCGGCACCCGAGAAAGTTGACTGGTTCGGCGGCCGCGAGGACGGCGGCGTCGGCGCCGCTGTCGGCGGCGTCATAGCAGACATGCCAGTGGAGATCCATTTCGGCGTGATCGGGACCCAGGCACTGCACCGCGTGCCGGAACCGCAGGGTATCCCACTTGGGGTCGGCGACCCGCCATCCGTTCTGCCGCAGCACCGCGATGGTGGCGCCGAGGTCGGCAGGAGGGACCATGAAATCGACATCGCCCATGGGGCGCAGCGCGGCCTGACCATAGTATTCCACCGCGAGCGGCGCGCCCTTGAGCAGCGTGACCGGGATCTTCGCGTCGATCAGCGCGTGCAGGGCCGGACATACGTGATGAAACAACCGGTTGGTGTCGTACCAGGCGCGGCGATAGACACCCTTGAGTCGGCTCATGATCGGGTCGTCGACGCCGAGGCGCTGCATGTTGTGATAGACGAGAGGCAGCAGCCGGAGAATGTCGCGATGGAACTCCTGCTGCAGGTCGACGCGCCGGCGCCAGGCAGCGAACGCCGCCACGGCCACGTCGCCATCACCCAGAGCAGCATCGAGGAGCAACCCCTGGTCGGCAGAAGGCCAGAGCCGTCCGGCGGGCGCCGCGCGACCTACGGTCATGGCGACGGCCGCTCCCGGCGACGATCGAGTGATTGCTTGAGCATGCGCAAGTAGTCAGCCCGCCACTCTCGATGCTGTACGCCCATGTTGGCGCCGTGAATCCGTCGCCGCAATACCACCCGCTCGATGGTGACCGTGGCGATGCCGGCCGCGTCGATCCGCGCGACCCAGTCGATGGTGTCGCCGACCCGCAGCGTGGGATCGAACCGACCGATGCGCTCGACTACGCCGCGCCGGACCACGATTGCCCCCAGGACCCGGCCACGGCTGGGCTCCGCGGGCGGCTCCCGACGCGAACCGACGTCCTCGATCATGTCCGGACTGATGAACTGCTCGGTGAAACCGGCGGCGCATCCCGCGTCGGGAGCGGCCGCGAGTGCATCGAGGCGCGACGACAGGCTCCCCGGTGTCCAGGTGTCATCGGCGTCGAGAAACGCCAGGACGTCGCCCCGCGCCGCGTCGAGCCCGATGTTGCGCGCGGCCGCGGCACCACCATGTGGCTGGCGCAGACATCGCACCGGCGCGCCCCACCTGTCCGCGATTGCGGCGCTGCCATCGATCGAGCCGTCGTCGATCACGAGCACTTCATCGACGCGACAATCCTGACTGCAGATGCTCCCCAGCGCCGCCGGCAGATAGCGCTCCGTGTTGTAACACGGCACAATCACGCTTACGCCAGGCGACGGCATGGCGTTACTTGCCGTCCGTCGCCGGCTTGGGAACCGGCCAGCCGACGGCATCCACGTCGTGCACCGGGTCAAGCAGCAGGAGATCTTCCATGTCCGAATAGGCCTCCAGCACTGGCGGAGCGAATTCGGCGCCCGCGTCGCGGAAGGACGGCTCGGCATCTGGCGTCGGCGTACCAGACTCCACCACCAGACCATGCGACAGAAGTTCGGAGACGAAGGAATCGACAGCGGCTTCGAGCGTGGCTCGTGGCACCGGATACACCGCCGCAAGATGATCGACGGCTCCGGTGCGGTCGCAGCCGGCCTCGACGGCAGACCAGATCACGGCGCCGCTGCCCAGCGCGCTGTAGTAGTGGCCAGAGGTGAGGTCCATGATGACGGCTTCGCCGTCGATGATCTCGCCCACGACGGCCGGGGCGTTGATGCGCAACGCTGGGGACATGATGGGACTCCGGTTGGTGTAAAGGTAGCGTCACGGCGTGCAACATCCGTGCCTCGCGAGGGATTCCTGGAGTCCCGGTCCTGGCTGTAGAGTTGTGGCGCCTCATGGCCGCTTCCGGCAAGTGGCTTCGACGTAACGCCCCCTCTATACTGAGCGTCCATGTCCGCCCCCTCCATCCCCGCGGGCGCCGACCGTTCGTCCCCGCCGCCCCCCCCTTCACCGCCGCCAGCACCGGTCGACGCCGCGCACGACCCCCAACGCCACCGCGGGGCACCGCACAAGTATCTGATCGCCCTGGCGGTGGTGATGGCGTCGATGATCTACGTCATCGACAGTTCCATCGTCAACGTCGCCCTCCCCGACATGATGGGCAATCTGGGCGCGTCGCTCGACGAGATCGCCTGGGTCTCCACCGGCTACATCCTGGCTACCGTCGTCATCATCCCCATGACCGGCTGGCTGGGATCGTTCTTCGGACGGAAGCGCTACTTCGTGAGTTCGGTGCTGATCTTCACCGCGGCCTCGTTCCTGTGCGGACAAGCCCACTCGCTGGCCATGCTGATCACCGCGCGGGTCATCCAGGGCGTCGGCGGCGGCGCCCTGATGACGGTCTCGCAGGCAGTGCTGTTCGAATCGTTCCCGATCGAGGAAGCCGGCACCGCCATGGCCCTCTTCGGGCTCGGCGTCATGGTGGGCCCCACCATCGGACCGACCCTCGGCGGCTATATCACTGATCACTATAGCTGGCCATGGATCTTCTATATCAATGTCCCGGTCGGTCTGGTGGCGGCGTTCATGATCGCCACCTACGTCCACGATTCACCGCATCAACAGCGTACCCGGAACGTCGACGCCATCGGCATCGCCCTGCTGGTGGTCAGCGTCGGCGCAGTGCAGTACGTGCTCGAACAGGGCCAACGCTTCGACTGGTTCAATTCCGGGACCATCAACACCCTGATCGTCGTCGGCATCGTCGGCGGCGTTGCACTCCTCTGGCGTGAGCTGACCATCGAGCGCCCCGTCATCGATTTCCGCGTGCTGCGCCACCGGCAGGTCTGGGTCGGCACCCTTCTCGGCGTAGTGATGGGCGTCGGGTTGTATGCGTCGGTCTTTACTCTCCCCGTCTTTCTGCAGGGCGATCTGCACATGACCGCCGAACAGACCGGACTCATTCTGCTGCCCGGCTCGGCGGCCACCGCCGTGGCCATGGCCGTCATCGGCCGCATCAACCGCTATGTCGATCCGCGCCTGATGGTCTCGCTGGGCGCGCTGCTCTTCGCCGCGTCGATGTGGCAACTGGCGCACATCACCAGCGACAGTGGCGCCGGCGACTTCTTCTGGCCGCTGATTCTGCGGGGCGGCGGCCTGGGGCTGATGTTCGTGCCCCTGACCACGGTCACTCTGGCCGGGCTTCCCACCGAGGATCTGCCGCAGGGGACCGGGCTGTACAACTTCTTCCGGCAACTTGGCGGCTCGTTCGGCATCGCGATCTTCGCCACGATGGTCGAGCACTACACCGTGTCGGTCCGTTCCCTGCTCGGCGAACATGTCTCCCTTTCCGATCCGAACACGGTCGCGCGGCTGCACCAACTCACGGCGGGGATGATGGCCCAAAGCGGCGACCCGGTCGCCGCTCAACGTCAGGCGCTCCAGCTGCTCGACGCGGAAATGACCGGTCAGGCCAGTGTCATCGCTTTCAGCCGCGTGTATTTGCTGGCCGCGGTCCTGGTGCTCAGCCTGATTCCGTTGCTCCTCCTGATCCGGAAGGCAGATGTGCTGGAAAGCGAAGGGATGTTGATGGAGTGAGGTAGTCCGCCTCATGAAAGGAATAAGACCGGATGGACGCAAGATCGCACTGGAACCAGATCTACCGCACCAGACCTCCGACGGAGCTGAGTTGGTACCAGCCGCATGCCCGGGTTTCGCTGGAGCTGATCGGCCGCGCCAGCCCTCCGCCGAATGGGCCCATCATCGACGTCGGCGGCGGCGCTTCCACGCTGATCGACGATCTGGTCGAGGCCGGGTATGGCGACCTGACGGTTCTCGATACCTCGGCGACCGCGCTCGCACTGGCGCGCACTCGACTGGGCGATCGCGCTGCCGCGGTGCAATGGATCGAGGCGGACATCCTGGACGCGTTGCTTCCGAAGGCAAGGTTCAGCGTGTGGCACGATCGAGCGGCCTTTCATTTCCTCACCGATCCGGCCGATCGCGCGCGCTACGTCGCACAAGCGCGCACGGCCATGCGGCCGGGAGGATTCGCCGTCGTCGCGACGTTCGCGGACGATGGTCCGACCCGTTGCAGCGGCCTCGATGTCGTTCGCTATTCGGCCGGAACCCTGCACACTCAATTCGGTGCCGGGTTCCGGTTGGTGGAGAGCGAGCGTGACGAGCACACGACGCCCGGCGGAACGCGGCAAGCATTTGTCTATTGTCTCTTCCGCCTGGACGAACAGCATCCGGGCGGGTGACCGGGCTTCGCAGAACTAGGGCACCCAGGTCGTGACCGCCGCAGCGGCGCTGCG
>JBOHRZ010000048.1:0-12045 GCA_050732975.1 Gemmatimonadales bacterium | reverse complement strand
CACTTCTCTCTTCTCGCTTCTCTCCTGCTTCTTACTGCACCGTCTGCATCACTCCGAAGATCGGCAGGTACATCGCCACGATCATGCCGCCGACGATCACGCCGAGGAAGAGAATCATCAGCGGCTCGAGGAGCGACAGCAGGCCGCCGACAGCGACATCGACCTCGTCGTCGTAGAAGTCGGCGATCTTGCTGAGCATCTCATCCAGGCCGCCGGTCTGCTCGCCGACGGCGATCATCGAGATCACCATGGGCGGAAAGACGCCCGACTTGTCGAGCGGCGCGGCAATCGTGTCGCCGCCCGCGATCGACGAACGTGACGCCATGATGGCGTCGTGGATGACGGTGTTGCCGGCGGTCTTGGCGGTGATCTCGAGGCCGTCGAGAATCGACACGCCCGACGACACCAGCGTGCCGAGCGTCCGGGTAAAGCGCGACACCGCCGACTTGCGGATCACGTCGCCGAGCACCGGCGTCCGGAGCAGGAAGCCGTCGACCCGGCGGCGTCCCGCGGGGGTGCCGTAGAACCGCTTGAAGGCGATCCCCGCGACGGTCAGGCCGCCAAGCACCGCCCACCAGTACCCGCGGAGGAAATCCGACAGGTTGATCACGATCCGGGTCGGCAGCGGCAACTCCATGTTGACCGACTCGAACATGGTGCGGAAGACCGGGATGACGAAGATCAGCAGGATCGCGATGGCGCCGATGGCGACCGTGAAGATCACCGCCGGATAGATCATGGCGCTCTTCACCTTGCGCACCAGCTTGTCGTTCTTCTCGAGGAAGGAAGCCAGCCGGAGCAGGATGGTGTCGAGGATGCCGCCGGCCTCGCCGGCCGCGACCATGTTGACGTAGAGCGCCGGGAACGCCTTGGGGTGCTTGCCCAGAGCGTCGGCCAGGGTATTACCGGCCTCGACGTCGCGCACCACCACCCGGGTCACGTCCTTGAGCCTGGGATTGTCCGTCTGGGCGGCGAGAATGTTGAGCGACTGGACCAGCGGCAGCCCCGAGTTGATCATGGTCGCGAACTGCCGGGTGAAGATCACCACGTCGCGGGTCTTGATCCCCCCGCCCGGAAGCGAGAAACGGATCTCCTTGCGCGCCTCCCGGAGCGATACCAGCAGCATCCGGTTCTTGCGGAGGTGGCCGATCAGCTCGTCACGGGAGGGCGCGTCGAAGCTGCCCTTCATGATCTGGCCGGTGGTGGCGTTCTTCGCGGTGTATTCGAAAACGGGCATTACTGGCTCCTGGCGGCGTCTCCGGGCCCAAGGCTCCCGGCCCAGGGCCCAGGTCGCTGGGCGCTGGGCGCTGGGCGCTGGGCGCTCGGCTCCTTCTAGTATCGAGCGGTTACTTCGCCAACCTTACTTCCGAAATCCCCTGCTCCTCGATCGGCGTCTCGCCGATCGACCGCAGGAACTCGGACGGATTGGGCGACACCCGCACGCAATCCTCCTTGGCCACTTCCCGGTTCATGTAGACCTGGTAGAGGGCGTCGTTCATGGTCTGCATGCCGTGCTTCTTGCCGGCCTGCATCAGCGAGTAGATCTGGTGGATCTTGTCGTCGCGAATCACCGCGCGAATGGCCGGCGTGGCGACCATGATCTCGGCGGCCATCACCCGGCCCTTGCCCGAAGCCCTCGGCAGCAGTGTCTGGGTCAGGATCCCTTCTACCACGAAGGCCAACTGCGCGCGCACCTGCGATTGCTGGTTGCTGGGAAAGACGTCGATGATCCGGTTGATCGCTTCGGGAGCGGAATTGGTGTGCAGTGTCGCCAGGGCGAGGTGCCCGGTCTCGGCGATCGTCAGCGCGGCGGAGATGGTCTCCAGGTCGCGCATTTCGCCGATCAGGATCACGTCGGGATCTTCGCGCAGGGAGTACTTGAGGGCCGACGCGAACGACGGCGTGTCGGTCCCGACCTCGCGCTGGTTGATGATGCAGCCCTGGTGGCGGTGGATGAACTCGATCGGATCCTCGACCGTGATGATGTGGCCGTTGCGCTCCTTGTTGATCTTGTCGATCATCGCCGCCAGCGTGGTCGATTTCCCCGAGCCGGTCGGGCCGGTGACCAGCACCAGTCCCCGCGGCCGCTCGGCCAGTTTCGCGGTGATCGGCGGCAGCCGCAGCTCGGCGAACGATTTCACGATGAACGGGATCATCCGGATCGCCATCGCCACGCAGCCCCGCTGCTTGAAGACGTTGCCGCGGAAGCGGGCCAGATTCTGGATCCCGAACGAGAAGTCGAGTTCGTCTTCCTGCTCGAACCGCTTCTTCTGCGATTCGGTCAGCACCGAATAGGCGAGCGCCAGCGTGTCCTTGGGCTGGAGCACCTCTTCGACGTCGGCATCGGCCAGTTCGCCGTCGATCCGGAGTTTGGGACGCACACCCGTGGTGAGGTGCAGGTCGGAGGCCTCCTTGGCAAGCATCTCTTCCAGGAGGCTACGGAGGTTGAGGGTCATTCGCTGGTCTCCTTCACGACCTCTTCAAGGGTGGTTACGCCCCGCTCGAGTTTCTTCATGCCGTCCATCCGCAGGGTGAGCATCCCCTCGCTCACCGCCTGTTCGCGCAATTCGGCGGTCGACGCCCCGATCAACACCATGCGCCGCAGCGCCGCCGACATCGCCATCGCTTCGTACAATCCCGCCCGCCCGCGGTACCCGGTGCCACCGCACTGGTCACATCCCGTGCCGCGATGGAAGGCGATCCGCCGCAGCGGCTCGATGTCGTGCGACAGGGACCGCAATTCGGGGTCGGAATAGCTCACCGGCGCCTTGCAGTTGGCACAGATCCGCCGCACCAGCCGCTGGGCCACCACCAGGTTCACCGCACTGGCCACGTTGAACGCCTCGATCCCCATGTCGATCATCCGGATCACCGTGCTCGGCGCGTCGTTGGTGTGCAGCGTCGACAGCACCAGGTGACCGGTCAACGCCGCCTTGATCGCGATGCCGCCGGTTTCGAGATCGCGGATCTCGCCGATCATGATGACATTGGGATCCTGCCGCAGGAACGCCCGCAACGCCGCGGCAAACGTCAAGCCGATCTCGGCGCGGGTCGGAACCTGGTTGATCCCCGGAAGATTGTACTCGACCGGGTCTTCCGCCGTCATGATGTTCGTCTCGACGGTGTTGATCCGCTGCAGCGCCGAATAGAGCGTCGTGGTCTTGCCGGATCCCGTCGGTCCCGTGACCAGCACCATGCCGTACGGATTCAGGATGGCGCGCATCAGGTCGGCCTCGGCCTTCGGCTCGAAGCCGAACTTGGTCAGGTCGAGCGTCAGGTTGCCCTTGTCGAGAATGCGCAGCACGATCTTCTCGCCGAACAGCACCGGCAGCGTCGAGACCCGGAAGTCGATCACCCGGGTGCCCATCTTGAGCTTGAGGCGACCGTCCTGCGGCACGCGCCGCTCGGCAATGTTCAGTTGCGACAGGATCTTGATGCGTGAGGTCAACGCCGCTTTCATCTTGAGCGGCGGCTTCATGACTTCCTGCAGCGAGCCGTCGATCCGGTACCGGATCCGCACCTCGTGCTCGAACGGCTCGATGTGGATGTCCGACGCCCCGCGCTTGACCGCGTCGGTCAGCACCCCGTTGATCAGCTTCACGACCGGCGCGTCGTCGATGCCCGCCTGCAGCGCGGCCGCTTCGTCGTCTTCCTGCTTGAGGACCTCGACATCCTCGCCGAGGCCTTCCATCTCCTTGAGGATCGTCTGGAGCTGCTCGTCGCCGCTTTCGTAATGACGCTCGATCAACGACCGCAGGGTGTGCTCACCCGCGAGGACCGCGAAGAGATCGTACCGGGTGATGAACTTGAGGTCTTCCAGGAGCCCCTGATCGGCGGGATCGGCGACCGCCACCGTCAGGGTCCGCCCCTCGCGCTTGAGTGGCAGTACCATCCGCTTGAGGGCGAGATCCGCCGGAATCAGTCGCAGAATCCGGGAATCAACCTCGAAACGGGAAAGATCGACCGCCGGCATCCGGTATTGCCGGGCGAGGATCTTGGTCAGTTCCAGTTCGTCGACCAGCCCCTGCCGCACCAGGATCAGCCCCAGCCGGTGGTGGCCGGTCCGCTGCTCCTGAAGCGCCGCGGCGAGCTGATCCCGGGTGATCAACCCCTGAGCCAGGAGCAGGTCACCCAGGCGGTCGCCGGCGGCGGCCTCCCGTGCGGGAGCTGAAGTGGCGTTGTTCGGCGCGGTCATCCCACCCAGAGGGTGCAAGGGGAGTGCCCTTCACGGGACCACCAGCCGACCGTCAATCGCCCGGAGCACGGCGGAGGTGATCCCCTTGACCTTCTTCAGGTCCGAAAGTTGGCGAAATGGGCCGGCGCTGTCGCGAAATGCAATGATGGCGCGGGCCCGTTTCGGACCGATCCCGGGCAAACCCGCCAACTCAGCGGCGGTGGCGAGGTTGAGGTCGACGGTGTCCGGGAGATGGACCACCTCAGCTTCGGCGGGAACACCCTTGAAGCTGAGGTGCGGGGCAATCCGGCCGAGCAGCACCGCACCGATGCCCTTGACGCGCTGGAGCCCCGACAGTCCGCCGAAGGCGCCATGGCTCTGGCGATCCGCCACAATTCGCCTGGCGAGGGCGGGGCCGATCCCCGGCAGCCGCATCAGGTCACCGGCCCCGGCCACATCAGGGTCGATCCGCTCGTTGGCGCCGAGTGGCTGCCCCTGCCGCCGGATCGAATCGCGGTGCGCCAGTGGATCGCCGTCACTGGCCGGGTCGAACAGTTGTGCCGCAATGGGCGGTGCCGCCGGCTGGGCCGCCAGGGTGCGGAGGAGATGACCCGCGACCCCGAGCCCGAGGAGGACGACCAGGGCCCGGCGCTCGCGGGGCGAGATGCCCGAGAGGAGCTGAGAGAATCGCTTCATGCGCGAAGCGTCGCCCCGAATCGCGGTGACCGCGGTACCCCGATCACGCGGTGGAGTGCCTCGGTAATGCAGGAGAGCAAAGAGAGCAAAGAGAGCGAAGAGAGCGGAGAGAGCGGAGAGAGCTATGAACCACCTCGCTCTCCCCGCTCTCCCTGCTCTCTACTGCCTCGCCTTCCGAATCACGGCAACGCCGACGTTGCCGACGGCTTCCAGGCTCTGGGCCGACTCCTTGTCCGGCGTATCCTGTGTCGTGTGCCAGTAGGGATAATTGATGTCGATCACATCGATGGCGCGGAACCCGGCGTCGATCAGCGGCGAGTGATCGTCGATGATCGCGCCGCCGGAATTGCGCACGAAGATGTGGCCGTACCCCATCGCGTCGGCGATGTTCCATACCTTGTCGACCACGTCGGGTGCGGCGACCTGCGAGTACTGTTCGATCGGGATCTGCAGGTTCTTGTGGCCGACCATGTCCCAGACAATTGCGAAGAGCGGCTTCGCGGCAATGGGGTGCTGCGCATAGTAGGTCGAGCCGACGAGCACGTCGACCATCGGCGGCCCGAAGTCGCCGTAGTCTTCGCCGTCGACGAAGAGAAGATCCACGCCCAGGTCGGCCGGCGGCGGCTTCTTCTTGAGTGCGTCGGCGATGCCGAGCAGGATCGCGACGCCGGAACCGCCGTCATCGGCCCCCGGCATCGGCGCGGTCGGGTTGACGGAATCGCGGTCCGCGTGCGGGCGTGAATCCCAGTGGGCGAGGTAGAGTACCCGCTGGGTGGCCGCGGGATTGAATTGCGCCAGGACATTGGTCATCTGCACCGAATCGCCCGACGCGGCGTGGTGCCACCAGGTCTGGTTCTGCACCGTGTCGCTGCGGGCGCGGGCCATGGAATCGAGCCAGACCAGCATCGCGGCATGGCCCGGCGTCCCGGGAATGCGCGGCCCGAAGTCGAGCTGCTTGACGACCAGGTCGAGCGCGGCCTTGCCGTCGAATTCGCGGGCCGGCGGCGATCCGCCGTGGGCGCCGCATCCGGCGGCGAGCATGCTGATCGCGAGGAAGGTCGTGAATTGTCGGGACATCTAGATCCCCAGGCTGGTGAGGGGCACCCGGAACGATACACTTGCCGAGATGGTTGACAACCGCTGCCCGCGGCTGCGCAGATCGTTCAGCACGTAGCCGAACTGCAGCCCCGCCTGCATCCCGCGCGCGAGGAGCGCCGTGAAGCCCGAGGAGATATTGAGCTGCTTCAGGTCGTAGTACGGTGTACAGGAGCTGTCGCTGGTGCGCTGGATGCACGACGAGCTGGAGTTCTGGGTCGCGGTGAGGTTGACCTGCACCGTGCGCCGCGTCCCCGAGATGAACCGCGGCATCCGCATCGACCAGACGATCGCCTCGGTCCAGTTGTCCGAACTGGTCTGCGTCAGGTTGCCGCTTGCGTTGGCATCGGTGCGATCCGACTCGCCCACCACCCGCAGATCGACACCGTTCCGCAGCGTCACGTTCGCCGTCGGAGAAAGCCGGCGGGTCTGTGAGGTGGCGCTGTTCGCCGTGCCGTCGGTGAACGGACTGAACGACGTCGCCCGGTCCTGCTGCACCTGGGCGCTTCCCTGCACCGACGCAATCGGCCCACTGCCGAAGGCGCGCGACCATCCCACCCGGCCCGACGGCCAGCTTGTGGTAGTACCGGTCGTCTTGAGAAACCCCGTACCGGTCGACTGCTGGTAGCGATCGGAGGTGGTCGAGGTGTAATTCGCCTGCGCCGTGAAGCCGCCGGGAAGGTCCATCGCCACCGCCGCCGAAGTACTGGTGCCGTTCGCCGCGCCGATGGCCTGCTGCCCGTTGCGGAACAGGAACGAGTTGAAGTTCCCCAGCGCGAGCTGGTACCCGAGCCCGGGATCGAAGGTGGCAAGGTCGAACGTCGACGACAGCGTGTGCCGCCGTGTCAACTCGATCGGCCGGACCTGCACCAGGAACCGCGCCGTGCGGCTGGAGTCGCCCAGCAGCCGTACCATCAACTGGTGCGGGTCGATGGTGACCCGGTATTCGATGAACCGGGAATTGTCGAGCGTCTGCGGCAGGATGTAGGCCCCCGCCGTGTCGCCCTCGATCCGGACCGGATTGCGGCTCGTCAGGCTGCGCGACAGCACGAAGCTGGTGCCGATGCTGAACTGGGGACTGAGCCAACTGGACAGCCGTGGCGACAGCGACAGGTTGTTGAGCAGGTTGCGGTCGCGCTCGACGCCGACGTCGGCGCCGAGGATGCTGCGGTGCGACGCGTTCACGACGCGGCCGAGGCTGGTGGTGTCATCGTAGTGTCGGAGGTCGCGGGTGCTGGCCCACGTACTGGTGAACACCAGCATCGTGAGCGGCTGCCAGGTGAGGCCCGCGGCGTTGCGCCACAGAAACTGCTCCGAGGTCACCGGCTTGAGAATGGTATCCGCAAGCTGGTGGATCGGCACCAGATAGTTGGTCAGATCGGCGACCGAATGCGACAGCGTCGAGGTGAGTTGCAGCGCCGTGGGCCACGGCGCCAGGGTGGCGTTGGTGATCCCGCGCCCCGCGGCGCTTTCGCGGAGCCAGCGGGGCAGGCCGTGCGTCAAGCCGCCCAGGTGCAATCTGAACGGGTGCCGCTGCGTGGCGAGCGCGTAGCTGAGCGTCGTCGTCCACGCCGACGACGTGCCGTCGCTCAGCGACGAGACCGTCGTCCCACCGCCGCCCGACGCCGCCAGGGCCAGCGGATTGAGCACCAGCCGCGTCAGTCGCGCCTCGTTGGGGCGCACCGGATCGTGGACCTGCACCGACCAGGTGGTCGAATTGTTGCGCGGGCGCCGGAGGCCATCGAGACCGCCGGCCTGCACGTCGGTGCCGCTGACCAGTTGCGGGTTGGTCCATCCCCATGCGCCGCTTACACTGACCGGAATCAGCAGGCCCATGCTGGTGGGGAGAAAACGGTCCAGGTGGATGGTGCTCGCGGAAATCAGCGACGCCACGTTCTGGTAGCTGGGATTCTGGTTCATCAGCCGGAACTGGCCGTCCTGGTAGACGCCGGCTACGTCGAACGTGGCGACATCGGACATGGTAACGTGACCGTTGAATGTGCCGGCATATCCCGTGACGGCGACCGGCTGCGAGACCCGGATGTCGTCGACCCACAGCTCGGCGTGGGCGATCGGCGTGCCGGTCGCGGCGTAGTACATCCCCGCCGACAGCTCCTGGATCGCGGCGAGGTTGGGCGGATTGATCTGCGGATCGCGCACCTGCACGAAGTAGTGGCCGTCGGCGGAGCACGCCACGTACGCGGTAGAATCCCCGCCGCCGCATTGCCGCGCCGCCTCGGGATCCGGCGGCAGGTTCTGCAGCCGCCGGTTCTCGATCTGGGCCCGGAGATCCTGCCAGGTCTGCATGTCGATCACCATCTCGGGATCCCAGGTGGTGACATGCGCCGGGGCGCGATAGAGATAGAAGTTGTATGCGTCGCTGCCGAGCTTGACGTACGCCTGCAACCGCGATTCGTCCCATCCCGGACCGCCGCGCACCCAGACCCGCAACTGGCGGTAGGCCAGCAGGTTTTCGGTTCCGGCGACCAAGCGGGTGAAACCCTCCGCCCGCTCCCCGCTCGCCAGGTTGTTGGCCTGGACCCGCAGCGACTTCTCGTTGATCTGCTGGGAAAGCTGCGTCGACGTCACGTTGACCGTACCGGTGGAGTTGCCGATTCCCGGCGGTGAGGTGTAGCCGACCGCCGAGGAGTCCTGGGTCGACACCGTCCCGATCACCACTTCGCCGGTCGGCTGCGCGGTGGCGCCGGAGAGCGACTCGATCGGCCGCGGCGCCCGGGCGACCCACGCCGCCCCGGTCAGCTTCATGAGCGCCAGCCCGAACCGCACCACCGGATCGGGGGTACCGTTGTCGGCCGGCGTCACGAAACCGAGCCGGAGTTGCTTGACGAGGTGGATGTCGGGATTGCCGATGGTGTCGATCGGCACCCCGGCCGTACCGTGCAGCGGCACCCGGTAGATGGTCCACGTCGCGCTCCGCCCGGTCGCGTCGGTCACGGTATGCTGCCGCACGAAATACTTCGCCGAGTCGGTGCTGAGGTCGATCACATAGCGGAACACGTCATCGCCGTTGCCCTGGGCATCGAGGATGTTGTCGCCGTCGAGGTCCTCGGTGTCGGCAAAGCCGTTGTGGTTGGTGCACCGCGATCCGAGATCGCCCCACGGGTACAGACGGACGACCGCGGCGAGGACCTCCTGACACACCGCCAGGTTGTGCACCACGCCGCCGTCATCGCCGTTGATCAGCGAATCGGGGCGGTCACCGAGAATCCCGTTGTCGTCCTCCGTGGCACTCCAGGTGCCGAACGTCGTTTTTTCGGTGTTGAGCACACCCGTGCCGGTGTACTGGCGTCCGGTATAGATGGTGTCGCCCTTCGAGAATATGCCGCTATCCGCCTTCAGCACGTGGAAGCTGTCGGGCGCCATCGCCAGCTCGTCCTCGCTCACCTTGCCGAGATCGACCACGATCCGCATGCCGCTGGCCTCGATCGGCCGGTCGTCCGCCTGGTACAGCGCAAACTCGAAATAGTCGTTGTGGCTGAGGTCGAGTCCGGTCGGCGAGAGCGGCGTCACGATGGTCCGCCAGCGCGGGTGGAAGTCGCGGCGCGGTTGCGTCCAGTGTGATCGCGCCAGCGAATCGACGATGCCGCCCGCCGTATCGGCATGGAGCGTCATCCAGAGCACCGCGGCGTAGGTCGGCGTGCTGGATTCGGTCAGGGCCACGGTCGGGTCGATGGACGTGGGCGAGAGCTGGGTCACCGAGTCGCGGCCGTTGGGCACCAGGTTCTGCCAGATGAGCTGCACCGCGTCGGCCGAATCAAACGCCTGGCCAAGGATGTCCTGCAGGCCGGCCGTGGACTTCGGCACCGAGCTGTAGCTCCACGCCGTCTGCGCCCCCGGCAGCGGGATGCTGGCGTCGTTCTCGAATTGTTCGAGGTACGCATCGCCCGAGCGGTTGGGATCGGGCCGGGAAACGGCCACTTCGCCGTTGAAGTGCACCTGCGACGGCGCGGTCGAAGGCTTGCTCACCAGATGGTTCATGAACCGCGTCAACGCCGGCGTATCGAAGGTGAAATCCCCGGTCGCACCGGCCAGCAGCGAAGCACGCGGTTCGTAGCCGATCATCGGTCTGGTGTAGCCGGTCTGCTCGGCCTGATATAGTCCCGTGAAACTGAGGGTGTTGCGGGCGCCGAGGTGCAATGTGCCCGTCAGCCCGGCAATCGACGTGGGCGCCTGCACGAAGAGGCCCTGCTGTTCGTAACTCGCCGTCACGGTGGCGGTGCCATTCCCGAACAGCGACGCCGGATCGAGGAACGTCACCCGGCCGGTCGCGTAGTCGATGCTGTAGTCGGCGTCGCGCGTCAGCCGCTGGCCGTTGACCGTGATCTTCTCGCTGCCGTCGGTGATCTGGAGCGCGTCGAGCGTGATGGTGCGGTTGTCGCCGCCGCCCGCCGCGTCGTATTGCATCCGGATCTGGAACACCGACGGCGGGCCCTGCGAGTACAGCAGATACTCCGGCGTGACGTAGAGCGAGTCGTTGCGCTGCCTGGCGCTGAGCTGAGGGTCGCCGAACGGCCTCGCGCTGGGGAAGACGATGAACGATTCCGGGATCACCTCCGACGCACCCGGATCGCGGAGCCGCGGAAACAGCCGGTTGTCGATGTCGAACGTCGCGGGATCGGTCGGAATCGCCAGGCCGAGGGTCGACAGGAAGGTGCCCTGCCCGGAATCGGGCCGCTCCGAATTGGCAACCATCACCGAGGTCCGCAGCGACGACGTGACCAGCGAGCTGCCGTTGACGTAATAGACCTGCCGCATCTCGTACGGAAAGACCGGCGACGACGGGCCCCGGTTGGGGAGAAAGATCAGCCGCACCTCATCGTGCTTGGTCGTGTCATCGACGGTCGGCAGGGTCCCGACCAGGGTCCCGCTTTTCGTCCGGTAGCTGACGGCGAGATAGTCGCTCGGGTCGAGCTTCGCCTTGAGCACGAACCAGAGCTGCGACGGATCGATCCAGTAATCGTCGTTGGGCTTGAGCAGGCGCCAGCGCACCGGCCCTGCCGTCTCCGACCCGTTGACGCCCCGCGCCGTGATGCCGTCGTAATTGGCGTTGGCACCGGAACTCTGGTTCGCCGCGACGTAGCGGTAGATATGCACCTCGTCCGGCTGCACGTCGGCCGGCACGCTGATCCCCGCCGCATTGAGGATGTCCACCGACGGGAAACCCGGCAGGCTGCGGGGATCGACCACCCAGAAGAAGCGGTCGGCTTCGTAATCGAGATCCCGCACCAGCTTGTCCTGCGGCGACACGGTCTTGCTGCCGACCGTGAACGTCTTGGTGGCGACCACGCTTCCCTTCTGGGTCGCGGCGATGCCGTCCAGCGTCAGCGGTCCGAACACCGCCTCGGCGCTGATGCCGAAGTTGTTGGTCGGGATCGAGGCGGAGAGAAAGCGCGACGGCGGCGGCTGGAAGACCACCGTGCCCACGTTGACCCGCTGCAGCTTCTCGTCGATCAACCCCTGGTACCATGCGCTGACGATGTTGTTGGCCGCATAATCACGCTTGGAATCGAAGTCGACATTGAGATGGAAGCGCTGGGCGAATACTCCCGCCGCGAGCAACTGGACATTGTTGTCGATGCGCGGTGCGGTGAAGCCGCCGGAACATCCGGAGCCCGGGGTCTGCACCAGCACCGGTGTGCAACTGAGGTTGCGCTGGCGCTGCGTCGAGATCTGAGCTTCCCAGAAACCATCGAAGCTGACCGTCGCGGCATTGGCGCTGAGGCCGAATAGCCGCCCGGTTCCGGTGTCGCTCGCGAATCCGCGCCCGTAGATCAGCCGGTCCAGATGGGCCTGCGCGGTGGTGAGCCGGAGATCGGCGCGTCCCCGCGCCACGGCGGAGTCGAACGAGGCGATCAGCTTCTCGCCATAACCCTGGCCGGGAAGGACATCCCACGGCGCGCGCGTCACCGGCTGCGGCCCCATCGGCGCCAATTGCATGAGGGTCCGCCGGAAGCGCAGCGCCTCGAGCCGCGAAACGAAGCCGCCGGTGTCGGCCGCCTGGGCGCGGCCCGGTTGCTGCGCCGCCGCCACCCGGATTCCGACACCGAGCGCCACGGTGA
>JBOHRZ010000047.1:0-12068 GCA_050732975.1 Gemmatimonadales bacterium | reverse complement strand
GTAGCGCGGACCTGCGGCCGTTGTGTTGGCCGAGAGGAGCGTCGCCACCGCGCGGGATGCCAGCTGCGGGAGGCGCGGCCGGCACGCCTTGCCGCGCAGGCGGAGCAGTCTGCGTTGCGCCGGTACCAACACCACCGATCTCCGAACGTGAGTGCCCCGAGGCGCCACCCGCCGGGCGCAGCCACGGCGGTGCGCTCGGGGCGCGCCGGCGCAACGCATTGTGAAGCCAAGCGGCAGGATGTGCCGGCCGTGTCGAGCGTCGCATTCCACGATCCCCACCGGCTCGCGTGAACAGCAGGTCCTTCGACTGCGCGGCGGCTGTGCCGCCGCTTGCTCAGGATGACGATCGGGAAGTCACCCCACGCGGCCAGTCCCCCGGGAGCTGCTCTGCCCGCCGCTACGGACCGCCCTCCAACCGGTAGAGCTTGAGCGCGTTCCCCCGCAGCACCGCTCGCGCGATCTCCACCGCGCGCTCGCGAGTGATCTCGTGGTCGTTCATCATCCCCGTGAGCGCAATCCCCAGTGCCTCGCGGGCGGCGTGCGTCGTCTGCCAGCCGATCTCCTCCCAGTCGATCGCGGTCGATCCGGTGGGGTAGAGATCGGTGCCGAAGAGCACCTTGTCCGGGTACCACTCCAGCCAGTACCGCACCACCGACGCCAGCTGCCGCGGTGACTCCATCCACGTCTGCTGCGACATGTCGGTGTAGACGTTCGGCTTCATCAACAGGTAGGCGATCTCGCGCGTGTACGCCACGGCTCCGCCGTGCAGCAGCACGAAGTTGGTGCCGCGCAGCGTCGGGTCATTGAGCACCGGCTCCAGCAGCAGCGGATTGGCGCCCCGCAGCGAGAAATAGCCGCCGCATCCCGCCCCGGTATGGAACTGCACCGGCAGCTTGAGCCGTCCCGCCTCGAGCGCGATGTAATGGAAGAGATAGTCCTGCAGATGCCGATACGCCGCGGTATCCGGACTGGCGCCACGCGCGCCGACGGCGTACGTGGTCGCCGCGATCTGCTCGTCGGCGGGGCCGAAGTCGAGCGCCCGCAGGTACGCCGCCTCGAACTTGATCGCCACCGCACCGGCCCGCTTCTGTCGCTCCAGCTCCGGCGTCACCACGCGCGCCGTGTACTCGGCGAGTGTGGCAGGCAGTTCGGCAACGCCGAGGTCGCTACGGTAGCGGCGCTGCAGCATGTCCTCGCGGGAGAAGAAGAACTTCCGGTCGGGTGTCTCGGCGGCAAGCGCTGTGTTGTCGAGCGGGAAGAGCAGCGCATCGTCGAACGGCACCCAGCGATGGTGTGCGTCATCGAGCCCGCGCCCCATCGCGATCCGGTTGGATATTTCGATGGCGATCCCCAGCTTGTCGAGGATCCACGACGGATAGCTGTCGCCGTGTTCCGCCCGCGCCTGCGTCTTGAGGCGCACCAGGGCCTGCACGTGCGCGGAATCGCGGTCGGCGAACCGGTATCCCCACAGGTCGTGCCACGCGGCGAGGTATTCCGGATTGTCCGGCTGGGTCATCAGGCCGGCATTGGTTGGCTCCAGCGGATCGCACGGCAGCGCGTCGAATTCGTCATCCCGTTCACCCGGAGCAACGACCCTGGGCGGGTGCGAATGATTGTCGATCGCCTTGATGGCATTGATGCGGGCCATGAGCGCGGCGTCGGGAGTCTGCGCGGTCGCCGCCGCGCTGAATATGACAGCGGCGGCCAACGCCAGCGAAATCACTGCGGCGTGGGCGCAGCGGCGAGGGGCGGGAGTCGAGGTGTGAAAGGGCATCATGAGAATCTCACTCCCGATGCGGCGGTGGGCAACAGAAGTGAGAAGGGAGAAGGGAGAAGGGGGGAGAGACCAGCCCCGGCACACTGCGCGGGTGCCGATCGAGATCATCGGATGGCACCACCGTGATAAAAAGGTCGAGGGCCGGCGCTGCGGCCGACCCTCTCCGGATGGCGAAACCATCAGTTCCCCGACAAGGTATCGAACTCTCGCCTCGGCTGACGATCGTGTCAATAGTGGTGAAGCGGGCATGGCGTGCCGAGAAAGAGACAAGGAGACAAAGAGAGAAGGAGAGAAGGAGAGTCGAAGCCGCGCGGGGGCGCCGGCCAGAGGCATGCCCTGAGCGGAGCGAATGGGAGGCGCGGGTGTCTGCCTGTCCCGAGCGAAGTCGAGGGAAGCAGCGAGCTTCTTCGAGTGGCGAGGTGACTGATCTTCTTTACGCGCACACCAGTT
Organism: Gemmatimonadales bacterium; assembly: GCA_050732975.1. Taxonomy (GTDB): domain Bacteria; phylum Gemmatimonadota; class Gemmatimonadetes; order Gemmatimonadales; family GWC2-71-9; genus Palsa-1233. The sequence goes on along the minus strand of JBOHRZ010000047.1, from coordinate 9,841 downwards.
CCGCGCCGCACCCGCGCTCGCTACTGTGCACCTCACATCATGATCGCGCCAACCATCTGGACACCAGAGCGCCTCTGCGCCGCCGCCGACGTCGGTCTCGCCTGGCTCCGCTCGGTCAGAGTCGGCCGCTACTCGACGCGGTTCGAGATCTACCGACGATGGTTCGCGGCGCCGAAGGCCTTCCCGTTGAGCGACGGCGACCGCCGGTTGATGACCGAGGCGCTGATCGGCACGCTCTCGCTCTTCTGGATGGCGCGAGCGCACATCGAAAGCGACCCGGTCATCCCCCGTCTCCGGATGACGGTGCAAGGACGGGCCGGCGACGCGCAGGCGATGTCGTCGGAGCCGTGGGCGGCGCAATTCGAACTCACCTGCCTCGCGATCGGACGACTCATCGGCTTTCCACGCCTCCACTTCGGCGAGCCGGATCTCGTCATTGCCGGTGATGCAGCACGGTACGGATTGCCGCTCAAACGGATGACCACCGCTCGTCGGCGCGGCTGGAAGGAGCGCGTCCGCCACGCCATCGGTCAGCTCGACCGGCTCGACATGAGCGGTATCGTCATCATCGAAGCCGCGTGGCCAACGATCGATTCGGATCCGGACCCTGGCGACGCGCTCGACAGAGCCGCCAGGATCTGCGCCGGCACCGCTGATCGAACGGTTGGCGGGCACCGGGTCGATGCGGTCGTGGTGGTTCACTTCCACTGCGACTGGCGCCCGGCGCGAGACGACACGCCGCTGGGTTTCTTCACCCTTCACGCGCGCATCCGGTCGCGCATCATGCCGGAAGCGATCAGGCCCGAGCTCGCTCAACTCCTGGCAGCCGTCGGCGAGCGCATCGCCGCACGCCTCGCAAGCGCAGGATATGGCGTCGCCGGACTGGCAAGAAGTGAGAAGTGAGAAGTGAGGAGAGACCACGCCCGGCACGACCTCCCGCGCCGGCGGAGCAGTCTGCGTTGCGCCGGTACCAATACCAGCGATTTCCGAACGTGAGCGCCCTGCGCGGCCAGTTCCAGGATTGTCATAATTCGTATGAGAAAAGCAGGTCCTTCGACTGCGCGCCTGCTCCGCAGGCGCTCCGCTCAGGATGACGGGCACCCCGGCTCGCTCTTCCCCACCCGGCCCGCCGCGAGGTACGTTTGACCGGGTCGATACCCCATTTGACTGCTAACTCACCGAACCAATCGCTGCCCGAGGCCGCCATGACTCCGCCCCGTTTCGTCCATCGTACCGCCCTTGCCCTGGCCTTCCTGTTCACTGCCGCCGGGGCCGCATCCGCCCAGGGCGGCGGCGCCTCCTCCGAGGTGCTCACCAACGAATCGGTCATCTCCATGGTGACCGCCAAGGTGCCGAAGAGCCTCATCGTCACCAAGGTGCAGACCACCAAGTCGGAGTTCGACATCACACCGTCTGGCCTCATCCAGCTCAACAACGGCAAGGTCTCGGATGACGTGATCAAGATGATGCTGACCGCGGCCGGCAACGCCAAGGGCGCTCCGAAGGAGACGCTCACCAACGACGATGTCATCAAGATGGTTGCCGGCGGGCTCGGCAAGGACATCATCCTCGCCAAGGTGCAGATGTCGAAGCCGGACTACGACCTCACCACCAGCGGGCTGATCAACCTCAACAACAACAAGGTGTCGCAGGACGTGGTCAAGGCGATGATGACGGCGAGCAGCAGCAGTCACTGAAGCAAGTGAGAAGTGAGAAGGGGAAGGAGAGAAGGAGAGCGCCGACCATCAGCACCGCGCTTCCACCATCCAGTCCCACGGCCGGAGCCCGGCAGGGCGGATCGGGCGCAACCCGTAGCTCGACCACGAATACTCCACCCGCGACACCTCGACCTCCCGGAGCCCCAGTCCCGCCGCCAGCGCGCGCAGTTCGGCGGCCGCGAAATGCTTGGTCGGCACACCCACCACTGACAACACGCCGATGTTGACTGATCGTTTGCCCCGCGGCATCCGTACCGTGTTGCGCGCCGCGGTCCGCGTGGCCTCGGCCAGGAGGCACTCCGATTCGATTGACGGCACCACCAGCACCAGCCGGCCGCCGGGCCGCAGCAGGTCGAGCGCCCGCTCCAGCGTCTGCATCCGGTTCTGTCGCCGGGGATGGATCACCACGTTGACGCACAACACCACGTCACACTGGTCGTGCCAGTCGTCGAGCGTGCTCGGCGGACGGACCACCTCGACATTGCGCAACCGGCGCGACCGGCGGGCGGCAAGCTCGACGCACTTCGGCGACTGATCGTACGCCACCACCCGCTCGAAAGTGCGCGACAGCAGCGGAATGAAGTCGCCGGGTCCACAGCCGAAGTCGGCGACGACCTGGCCGCGGCGTCGCCGCGCGATGCGCTGGAGCGTCTGAGGAACTACGCGATGCCGGTCGTAGCGACGCGCGCTGAACACCTTGTCGTCCCATTGGTCCGCGAGATCATCCCAATATGCGACGTTCACAAAGGCTCCGGGAAGAAGGAAAGACGGTCGGCGTGGTCCTCCACAAAACAAGGTTCCTGGGTGGCGCACGGAACAGGGGGTTCGGCGCTACTGCCCGATCGCCAGTCCTCCGATGCCGCCATGTACGTTGACCTGGACGGCGGCATGGCTCGACGCGGTGAACGGCGGTGTGAGGACCGACACGATTCCCGCCGAGCCGATGTAGAGATCGCCGCTCGAATCGAGCACGCAGGCACCCGGTGCGTCGGTGTTCGGGTGGATGATCAGTGACGGTGTCTCGGTCGCGGTGAGCGGCAACGGATACACATAGACCTGCGCGGCGAGATTATTGGTCCCCTCACAGACGAAGAGTTGCGTCGCAGTCGCGGCGGCCGCATCGAACTCGGTGCCGGGTTCGGCGGTGAGCTTGGTCACCAATGCGCCATTGTGCACCACGCCGATCACGTTGCCGGCGAGTTCGTAGACATCTCCCGAGGGACCGATTGACAGCGGCCCGGCACTCAATAACGGCGTCGCGATGTGGCTGCTCGGCGTCGACGAGGCGCTGAACGGCGGCGTGTAGACATCGATCATGTTGCTGGCGCTGTAATAGAATGCGCCCGACGGCTCGAAGACCGGGTAAATGACCCCTCCCGTGACCAGCGTGGCATACGGCCCGCTCGCCGACGTGAGCGGCAGCGTGAAGAACGACACGCTGTAGTTGGTGGGGCGAGTCACCGCGAGCGTGGTGCTGTTCAGGGCAAGGGGCCCGCTGTTATCGTGGGCCACCGTGACCGCCGGGGTGCTGGTGCTGGTGAGCGGGAGGTCGTACACCAGGAGCGAGCCCGGGATGTCGCCGATGCCGACATAGAGCTGACCGGTGGGCGAAGGGGGCGGAGGGGGCGGCGTGGTGGTCGAGTTTGTGCCGCTCGAGCAGCCCGCGACAGCGATAGCCACGAGTGCGGCGCGAGCGATCAGGCGGAACTGCATGGCGTCTCCCGTTACGTCGCGCGTGTGGTCGCGACGCTTGCAGATGGTTTGGTCGATCTATGCTGCTCACTTCTCACTTCTCACTTCTCACTTCTCACTTCTCACTTCTCACTTCTCACTTCGCCGCCAGTCGCTCCCGCTGCAGCGCGATCCGCCGCTCGTGCTCGCCGGCAAACCGCTGAATCCCGGCGAAGATCGCGTCGGGATCGAGATGCGCCTCGGCGATCACGTCGGCTTCCAGCCCGCTGGTCAGCCACTGGTTGTCGAAGTCGGAAGTCATCGAGTACTCGTCCGTCATCGGGCCAAGGTTGCGCACCGGCCAGACCCGCCGGGTGCCGGTACTCACCACCATCGCGTCGTACAACGCCTCGGCCGGCAGGACGGCATGACGATATGCCTCGGGCTGCCGGTCGAAGAGATCCTCGCTGATCGCCGAAATGATCCTGACGTTGATTCCGGCCTGGTCCAGACGGTCGAGCGTCTTCACCAGGTTCATGGTCGAGCTCGATCCCTGGACGATCACGTAGCCCTGCTTCGGCTTCCCCGGTGCAAAATCGCGAATGATATAGAGGCCCTTGGCCGCGGCCCGGGGGTCGGTGTCGGCAAACTTGCTTCGGTCGACGACCGGAAAGTCGGGACGCGCCACCTCCAGGGAGATGATCCCGACCTTGGGATCGCGAGCGGCGATCTCCGCCGCCGCGAAATAGCCCGGCGCCACGTCGTTGTAATCCCAGAAGTTGAGATGAATCGTCTGGCCGCGCGGAAACAGCTTCCAGACCTGAGTTGCGAAAATGCCGAAGTGGGTGCGCCCGTCGGCCGCGGTCTCCGGTCCCGAGTGGCCCGCCAGAATGTGCAGCACGCCCATGCGGAACCTGCTGTCCTGGTTCTGCTGGCTCCAGACCCGTGCGGGAGTGTACATCAGCGGCGTGAAGGCGCCGTAGGTGCCGCTCAGCGCCCAGACTCCGCAGAACTTCTCGGGATCGACGCTGGCGCTCTGCCCCACCAGGCCGATGGCCGTCGACACGTTGCCCGCTTCCTCGATCGCGGCCTTGATGCGGGTGCCCGCCGGATTCGTCTCCGGATCGTAGTGACCCCAGAGACTGCCGTGCTCCACGTTGATCGATTCCGACAGATCGGCGGCCAGCGTGAAGAACCGGTTGCCGGTCACGTAGTTCATCCACTTGATGATTTCCGAAATCGCGCGCCGCGCGCCGGCCGTTTCGCCCGGCTTGCGGAACAGGCTCACCGCGACCTGCTTCTCCGTGCCGGAATACGGGTTGGTCACCGTGACGGTCTGCGGTTCCAGCGGCAGGTTCGCCACCCGCAGCCGCTCGTCCTGGAAGGGATCGGCCTTCACATCGAAGTTGAGCGGTGTATCGTCGCGGATCGTGTCGCCGATCGACACCAGTTTGTCGGCCAGCCAGTCGCCCAGGCCGTCGCGATCGAGCAGCGACATCACTACGTCGATGTTTGTCTTGAACTGGATCAGGCGTTCGCGCGGGTCGGTCACGGGACCGTTGCGGATCCCTGCGAACTCCACGCCGTAGTGCTCTTCGAAGGTGCGGGCCAGCGCCACGAAGTAGTCGGAGTTCATCTTCAGGCCGTAGGGATGGCTCTGGTAGCTCACCAACTGGGGGCCATGCCCGGCGATCTTGCCTTCCACGGCGCGGGGCCAGTACCCTTTCGTGGTCTTTGCGACCACGATCATCGGGCGCCGGTCCGCTGGATCCCACTCCTCCATGGTCTTGAGTGCGGCCACGATCTGCGCGTAGTCAGCGCCGTCGTCGATGCTGAACACGTTCCAACCGTACGAGGTCCACTGGTCGATCAGGTTGTACCCGGTGAATTTCGCGGAGATCACGCCGCCCAGCAGCACGTCGTCGATGCCGGCGTTGTTGTCCGACAGAAACACGCGCAGCCGCTTGCCCACCTGCAATGCCATGGCCTGCGTCTTCAGTTCCTGGGCGTGGCCCTCGGTCATGGCGAATTCGCCTTCGAGCGCGATCACCTTGGGCGAATCGGGCGCGCCGACCAGGTTCCAGAACGCCGCCTTGCCGGCGGCCGTCGCAATGCCGACACCGGACGGTCCGCCGTTGACGTCGTTGGTCACGTCCACCGATTCGGCATGCCCGGCGAGCGCCTTGATGCCGCGCGCCTTCGCCTGCTCGAACAGCGGATGGTCGGTGAGCCCCTGCTTCGAAAGGAGCTCCTTCAACGCACCCGCGCCCCGACGGAAGCCGAGCGCGTCGATGGGCAGGATCGCGGTGCGGGGATCGACTTGATACCTCTTGTCGCCGGTCAGCTTGAATTTCCGTTCCAGCGCCTGGCCCATGATCATCCACAGGGCGTAGCCGGTGGGAACATTGTGGCCGCCGGCCAGCATGAACTTGTCGCCGAAGGGGTGTTTCGGGCGCCGGTAGTCGTACCGCATGCCGCCCAGCTCGGGGCCGGCGAGATGAGCCGCGACATTGAGCGGCGTATAAGCCAGCGGACCGCCGAAATGCCCGGTCTGCGCGTAGTTGCCGAGCAGCACCAGGGTCATGCAGGTCAGGTAGCCGACGTCTTCGAGACCTTCCTGGTCGAACGGCGCGGTAAGCGGTTCGACGGGCGAGAGCGAACGATTCATAGGTGGCAGCAATATAGAGAAAGAGAGAAGGAGAAAAGGAGAGAAGGAGGGAAGGAGGAGCCGCAGCCACGCGGGGGCACCGGCCAGACAACGAGAGAACGAGACGCCTTACGTGCAACGGCGCTACGCGTTCGCCGCGTTGCCCGCTCTGCCTCTCCGCAATACCGCATCGAGACTGATCGGCCCCGGCCCGAACGCGGCGAACAGCAGCCAGATGAAGCAGTAGAGCAGCGGCAGTTCGCCGTGGTTGTGCCACCACCAGATGCTGCCGCTCGGCGCCGTGTGCATCCAGAAGTAGGTCACGGCCATCTCGCCCGATGCGATGAACGCCACGGCACGGGTGCCAAGACCGAGGATCAGCAGGAGACCGGCAACGACCTCGATCGCGCCGGCGGCGCCGAAGCGGCTGAGATATTCGGCGTGGCCGCCGGCCCCGAAGCCGCCGAACCATCCGAAGATCTTCTGGCCACCGTGCGAGAAGTAGGCGGCGCCCGCAGCGATGCGCAACAGACTCAGGGCGATCGGCTGGAAGCGCATGTCGAGCTCCGGGCTAGAGTCTCGCGACCGCGGCCTTGGCGAGTGCCGCGTCCTTGGCCTTTTCCTGCTCGTTGGTGAACGGCCGGGGATCGAGCCGGGTGATGATGCGGATACTGAAGGCGACGTCGCCTTTGCGCACCCAGATGAACGGATTCTGGTTGTGGGGATAAATCTGGTAGAACGCCTGGTCGCCGATTCCCGAGACGGGTTCGACCGTGATCGTGGTAATCGCGGGATGGCTCGCGGCCTGGAACGCGATGAGCGAATGCGTGAACAGCGTCACCCGACGGCTGCTGTCGGCGAGCGCTGGATCATTCGACCAGACGCACCCGGTCTCGTTGACCAACTGCTTTCCCGGCTGGCTCGGCCGTTCGAGAGCGGTCGACGCGTCCGCGGCGGTGAGCAGGGTGCAGGCCACCGGCGACGGTGAAGTGTGCGGCCCGGGCGGAACGAGCCGCATCGCGGACAGCGGAACGAGAAACAACCCACAGGTCGCAATCGAGAAGAGTCGGCGCTGGGTGCGCATTGGCAAGTCCCCGTCACGGGTTGACGATCCGGCAACAATACGGGACGAACCCGGGTCCGGCAAGCAACACGGGCCCCGGGTGGGTGGCTGGCCGTTCGCTTTCATGGCGGCGGTCCGGATCTTCACCGAACCGGAGCGTCCCGCGAGCCGGATTCCATCGGCATCGACATCGGCAAGGAGTGCCCGGTCGACGGCATCGGCCGCAAGCGGGCAAAGACCGCGATACCTGCAGGGCTGCGTGACCCATACGCCGCCTTCAGCGCGGCCGGGATCAACCCGACCTCGCCGCGGACTCCGATCGACAATGCCGTATGACCGAACCGGGCCAACTCACGTGCATATCCGAGCGCCATGTTGGTGATGGTGAAGCGCTGATCGGGCGGCCAATCCGCGACGACGAGTTCGGCGGCCGTCTTCTGGACCCAAGTGAGTCGGCCGAAGACGGTGTTGCAGTCATCGAGCTGCACGTTGGATTCGGCCACAAAACTGTTCTCCAGCGGCTGGTCGGGCCCGCCGCGCACCTGGTGCTGATTGGCGCCGTAAATCAGCGAGACGGCCCATTGTCCCTTCGGTCCGAGTTTCGTACTTCGCATGACCGATGCGCTGATCCGGTGCTGCGACTCGTCCGGGGCGAGCGCCTCCGGGCTCTTGAGGAATCCATAGCTCGCATTCAGGCTCCACTGCGGCGCCGGATTGACGTCGAGCCGGGCGCTCCAGGAATCCAGGGGATGAAATTCGATGTCATAGCGGTTCTCGTCGGGTTCACGGCCGTTGAAGATGGAGCCTTCGAGCTTGACGACACGCGAGTAGATCCCGATGGTGCCGACCCCGTGGGTGATATGAGTGGCATCCTGCCAGTGGTGCGCGATCGGGGCGAACGGGTCGGATTGCGCCGACGGGCGGTGCATGAACGCCACCGGGCCAAGCGCCGGCTCACCGACCGGCGCCAGGTACACGGTGACCGCCAGTCCGTGCCCGATCTCGCGGGCAAACGAAGCGGAGAGTTCCATGAAGAGGTCGTGCGGATGCTGCCGATCGTGCAGCGGCTGCCCCTGGTAGCTTTCCCCAGTCTGCAACAGCAGCGGATACCCGCGACTGCCAACCGTGAGCGGCTCGGCGCTGACCATCGCGTTGAATTCCAGCACACCGCCGCCGGCCTGCCGCATGGCCATACCCATCAGCCAGTTGGTGCTGCCGAGCTGATTGCCGCCGCGCACGGTGCCTTGATGGTCGTAGTACACGTCCACCGCTCCGTGGCCCACGAGCATCCACGGTCCTGCCACGCGCTGATAGTCGCGGTGCACCGACCCATCGGGTACCCACGACGTTCCGGAACCTATCCGCGCGTGGGGAATTCCGAGCGGCAAGGCGATACCCTTCATCGCCTGCTGTTCCGAATCGGGCCGGGTCGCCTGGCCCTCGATCGGCCGGACGACGGTGGTGCACGACAGCAGAGCCACCGCCATTGCAGTGGCGAGAAGGCGAGACATGGCGAACCTCGCTGAGTGGTGTTGATCGCACTACTGACGGATCAAGGACTCAGGCGAGCGAACTCACACCACGATGGAAGGGCTGCCGCCGGTTGCCGCCAAGGTGCGATCACAATGACAAAGTACTCTACCCGGGCGACCGCTGCCGGATGTGAATGACGATCGCGGACCCGAGCAGGTAGAAGCCTCCGCCGATACCCATGACTCCGTACTCTGCCGGCGAGCCGCCGCCGAAGAACCTGATGAGGCCGAACGCCATGCCGATCAGCCCGCCAAGAAACAGCAGCCACGCTTGAAGAGTGAGCAGCGACCGGTACATACCCGCCTCCATGATCGGGAAGATGGAGATGGATATACGTCTTCGCGGCAGAGGGCGCCAGTAGACCGATCATGGCCGGGCCTCCACACATCACGTCATCGAGTTCCCCCACCCCACGCCGCTACGACACCGCAATCCACTCGGCGCAGGTCATCACCGCCGCCTGGCGGGGGAACACCTTGTTGATCAGCACCGCGTGGACCTCCGGGTCCGGATCGATGCACAGGTCCGAGAGGACCGTCGCCTGAAAGTCCTTGTCATACGATTCGCGCAGCGTCGAGAGGACCACGCCGCTGGTCGCGATGCCCGCCAGCACCAGGTGGCGGATATTCTGCGCGCGCAACAACACTTCGAGGTCGCTTCCGGTGAACGCGCTCACCCGACGCTTCACGACCACGAAGTCATTCGCGGCCACTGCAATGACCGGATGTTGCTCGGCCAGCTTCGCGCCCATCTCCCTGAAGATGCCGACCGCTTCGGGCGCGCCCTTGCGGAAACTGACGACGACGTGGATCACCGGCATATGCTTGCGGTGAGCATGATCGATCGCCTGCTGGACCTTCGCGAGGTAGGCGTCCGTGTCCGGGGCGCGATCGATGGTGGCGGGTTGCACATCCATGACCAGGAGGGCGACTGCTTCGTTGGTCTCAGGCATGCGTGCAGTCTAGCAGGCTGCTGAAATAGGGTTGCGCAACAGGTTCATACTTTCCCGTTCACTGCGACTGACGTCATTTCCCTCGGGATAACCGTTCGGACGTCCGGTCCCGTGCTGGATTGGTCGGCCCTTCGGAGGTCTGCGCCGCCCGTGGTCCTGCTGGGCGGCTCTCAGGTGCACACCCCCGCCCGGATCAGCGTGCGGATGCGCACCAGGTTGTACACCGCGCTGGTGAAGGTGAAGATCCAACTCACCGC